>CAIRTT010000280.1 GCA_903881535.1 uncultured Armatimonadota bacterium | reverse complement strand
TAGGGTTGGTACCGTTGGCTGGGATGCCGCTTACGCGGACACCGACAATGGATCGAGGCGCTTGCAGGCGTAAGGTAAATTCCTGTCCATCGGTGAGCGGGGGCTGCTGGTCAGCGCTCGTCTGTGGATAACCCGGCAGGCGTCCAAGCGCCTTCCAAGGACCACCGGGTGCGTCCTGTGCTTCCACCATCGGGGCTCCCACAAACCATCCGCCATCAAAAAAACAATGTCCGTGGGTGAAGATAATCTTGTCGATGTCCACTTGTTCCGCAGTGTGGACAGCGTACCAATCCAGCTCCGCCCTCGCACCACTATGCGTCACGACGATGGACTTCGGCTCGCCATCCACGATGGAGCCATTAATGTTCCCAGGGCGCGAGCGGGACTCGGTGCCACCGAGGAGGACATTACCTACACGACGTTGCTTCGGCGCATTTGTGCGCAGCCAAACCGTATAGTCTTCGCCACTTGTGCCGCAGTCTGCGAACGGCTGAAGGGGAATAGAACCCTTGGTAGTTTTGAGTGTAAATGTCCTTTGGCCAGTTTGTTGTGGCATTTGGGAAGTTACTACCAATGTTGATGGTTTATCCGTTGACTTTTTACCCGCGACGGCCGACAGCACCCATGGACCGAAGGTGAACGCCGCAAGGGTTTTGTTAGAGTCTTTGCCATCCAAGCGCTGGATAGAAAGCCTCCAAGTGAATGTTTGGGATTGTCCGACTTTCCACGTTGATGGAAGTTGTGCAATGGGGGATGTTCCATTTGCGGTTATCCACGTTGGTTTACGCCACCCGATGGCATACTTTCCGGCTTTGCCTGACTTTAGTGTCCAGCGGAAGCGTACTTCGGCAGCTCCGCGGTTATTGACCCATTCGACATCTTGTATCCAGACATTTCCGAGGTGAGTGATGCTACATGACTCCGGCAAAGTGAAGACAAGCCCGCCTTTAGCGTCGGTAACGGCGAACACTTGGGGCAGAAGCGACATGGCGCGCGGGCCACTTGAGACACAGCAGTTGATTCCCGGTGTATAGGGTTTAGTGCCATCTAGCGCGGTGTAGTAACACCAAGTACGTCCATCCGGGTGCTGTGCAGCTGCGAGATGGTTATACGCCGCCTTCTCAACCTGCGCGGCATAGGTTGGCTTGCCTGTAAGGCGAAGGAGCTGGGTACAAAGCTGGATCCAAGTCGTGGTTACGCACGTCTCACCAACATTGGCATTGGTGCCGTTTGGAAGCTGGCCATGCGGGTGAAAGTGTTCGCCGTGGCTCATCGATCCAGTTATGTAGGTATGGTTTGCGATGACATCTGTTGCGGCTTCCTCTATGGTTCGGATGATGTCGGTATCTCCGATTGTCCGCGCATATTCACACAGCCCCACCATGTTGGATAGCATTTCATATGCTTTGCCATTGGCTACTTTTTCAACACCGCCATGGGTACGGAGTGTGCTCAGAATACGCGGGCCACGCTCGCTTTCAATGGCCGCGACAATCGCGTGCGCGAGCATTAAGTAGCGCTGCTCACCGGTCCTGCGATAAAGGAGGACAACGGGCTCAAGAACACTGGTCGCTGCCATCCCAACGTGTGTACCCGCATCAAGGAGCCTCTGTGGCTGAGCTGCGAACTTTGCATACAGGAGGTCACCGACCTTCCGGCAGGCATCGAGTGCGAGGGGATTGCCTGTCCACCGATGCGCCTGCAACAGTCCGATTAGACAGTATTTGTGTGACCAGACATCCCAATCTGCTCCATCGAATAGCCCAAAGCGCTTGTCACGGGTATAGGTTCCGAGGTATCCATCGGGTTCCACACAGGCAACCAGCTCGGCGACGGTTTGATCAAGTTTGGTTCGGACGGCAGCGTTGCCGGTGCGTGCCCATTCGAGGGAGAGCGCGTCCAGATATTTGCCAACATGCTCACCAATCCACGGGTGAGTCCCGGGGCGCTGCTTAAACCCTGCGAGGAGGGGAGTGGTGTCCATTGGGGCAAGGCGTCCTTGTCCATTGGATGCAATTCGGGAGCCAAGCCAGCCGGAGACTTGAATGTCTTGCGGTGTAAGGAGGTTGATTCGGTCTGTTAAACGCGGCTTAATCGGGTCTGTAAACGGCTGGCGACGGGGCATATAAGACATGCGGTCAATTACCGCATCGATGCGCTGTCTTCCTGCCAGTTCTGGTCTCGAATCGTAGCGTGGCAGGATAACTTGCCGCCGAGGGTGAAACCATACGTCATATGTCTGAAAAATCCTCTACAGTAACCGCACAGGACGATGTCCTGATTAAGAAAGTGGTTCGGAAGCTGATTCCGTTTCTCTTCTTTCTTTACATCATCGCCTACCTTGACCGCGTCAACGTCAACTTTGCCAAGCTGGAGATGCCCTGGTTTTCAAGCTCCCAATATGCTTTTGGAGCTGGAATCTTCTTCATCGCGTACTTTATTTTTGAAGTGCCCAGCAACTTGGTGATGCGTAAAGTCGGCGCCAAGAAGTGGATTGCAAGAATTATGTTTACGTGGGGCATCATCGCGATGCTCTTCATTTACGTAAAAGACAATTATCCACTCTTTGTGAGCCTCCGGTTCCTCCTTGGCATCGCCGAGGCTGGATTCTTCCCCGGCGTCTTGCTGTATCTGACCACATGGTTCACCAGTAAAGAGCGCGCCAAGATGGTGTCGCTGTTTATGACTGCAAACGCTGTCACACTCAGCCTTGGATCACCGCTCAGTGGACTGCTCATCGACCGCGGACCACTGTTTGGCCTTGCGGGCTGGCAGCAAATGTTCCTCTTCGAGGCCATTCCCGCTGTGCTGATGTCAGGTGTTGTTCTGTGGTATCTGCCGAACGGACCAGAGGATGCCAAATGGCTGACGAAGGTTGAAAAGGCGATTATTCAGCGGCGTCTCTCTGACGATGGAAGCAAGACAGTGGAGCATGGGCCTATCCTTCCGATGTTGAAAGAACCGGACATGTGGAAACTTTCTGCTGTGTACCTTTTTGTCGTTACCGGGATGTATGGCGTGGGTTTCTGGGTTGCTGATCTCGTCAAAAAGCTGCTCGTCACCACTGGTGGCATGGATGCTTTTACAAACCTTGGTATCAAGTCTGGACTCGCTGTTGGACTGGTCTGCGTACCTGTATTTACATTAACTGGCATCGCGATGGTACTGAACGCAGCGAGCTCGGACCGGCATCAGGAGCGTCGATTCCACGTCGCGATTCCTGCATTCTTGGGCGCGGCTGGCCTTGTCGGCTTTGCTCTCTTGCAACAGTATGAGCTCGCAGCTCTCGTGGCTTTGACGGTTGCTGTCTGCGGTATGTGGAGTGTGCTCGGGCCATTCTGGGCGATGCCTCCAAGTGTCCTTGGGCGCCTCGGTGCACCCGCTCTCGCGGCTGGCCTTGCGCTCATTAACTCGATTGGTAACCTCGGAGGCTTCTTCGGGCCGAAAGTCCTTGGTGAAGCGAAGGATCTCTCCACGCAGGGACTCTTTATCCTGGCCGGTTGCGTTGTTATCTCCGGTATCGTCGCTCTGACTCTCAAAGTATCTCCATCCGCAAAGGTCGAGGCATCCGCATGAAACTCATAAAATCATCCACTACCCTTATCGCCGCATTGGCTTGTCTCGGGCTCACGGGAGCCGCTATGGCGCAAAAGGAATTCGAACAAAACCGTGATTCATTTGCGCAGCCAGGTGTTCCACAAGGCGTGATGCATCACTACGTGTACACCAGTAAGGCTGGCATGTTCCCGGGTACGGTCCGTGATGTCTGGGTCTATATCCCTGCAAAGTATGATGCTGCCAAGCCTGCGGCGCTGATGGTCTTTCAAGATGGTGGCGGCTACGTTGGCCGGGATGGTGGCTATGGCCTTCCCAATATCGTCGATAACCTGATCGCCAAAGGGGAAATGCCCGTTACCGTCTGTATCATGGCAAATCCTGGAGTTGTTCCACCCGCCGATGATAAGACGCAGCTGCCACGCTATAACCGAAGCGTTGAATATGACGGCATGGATGATCGGAATGCACGCTTCCTCATCGAAGAGCTCATACCGGATGCGACAAAGCGTTACAAACTGAACATCACCGCGGATCCACGTGGCCATGCCATCAGCGGTGGTAGCTCTGGCGGAATTGCAGCATTCACCGCTGCATGGGAGCGCCCGGACTACTTCGGGAAAGTCCTTGGCTTTATCTCGTCGTTCACAGACCTGCGCGGTGGACACAACTATCCATCCCTGATTCGCAAGCTCGAGCGCAAGCCGATTCGCCTCTATCTTGAAGAAGCTGTGAATGACCAAGATATCTATTCTGGTTCATGGCCGATTGGCAACACCGATGTCGCAGCGGCTCTCGCATTCGCCGGCTATGATCACAAGTTTGTGACCGGACCTGGCGGGCATGATGGACGGTTTGCATCGGCGATTTTCCCGGATGCGATGCGTTGGTTATGGCGCGGTGGGATGACGGGAAGCCCAGAGCATGGCGGAACGCGCCAGCCCCTCGTAAACATTGCTTTGGATGAGTCAAAGCCATGGAATACTGTCACCGGACTTCCGCCAGTGACGGCCATTGCTGGATCGACCACTGGCAACCTCATGGTCGCTGCTGCCAATGCAGTCCATGTTCTCGGCACAGATGGCAAAGTCACGACAAAGTGGGAGAAAACGGGGACTGTCAAGGCACTTTCGACCGTTGCTGGCGGCGGAGCCTATGCGTTGACGACTGGCAAATCCGTCGTTGCTCTCCAGTCGGATGGCACATCCAAGACGCTTGCCAAGGGGCTGAACGGTGTCTCGCTTGCCGTCCGCACGGATGGCTCTTGCTACGTTCTAACGGATAGCGGAAAGCTTGTCTTTGTTGGCAAGGATGGCAAACGCCGTGATGTTGGATCTGCGGCAGGCACGGGCGCATCTAACATTCAGCTCGTTCCTGACCAAAGCCTTCTGGTTGTCTTTCCAGACCCCAAGGTCGGTCGCTATGCTGCGAGCTGGTCTGTTGCACCGGATGGCACGCTTTCCAATATGCAGACCTACTTTGATGTCTACATTCCATATGGTCAAACCGGCGCTGGTATTGTTGGAACTGCCGTTGACCGTAATGGCTGGCTCTATGGAGCAGGCACCATTGGGATCCAAATTCTGGATCAGGCTGGTCGTGTGAATGCGATTCTTGCAGCTGCCAAGCCAAAAGCAGTTGGCCAGATTGCCTTCGCTGGCAAGAACGGCGCAACGCTTTACCAGTTGATCGATGGTGCACTCTACGCACGTGAAACGCGTGCACAGGGTGTAAACCCAGATGGCCCAGCCGTGAAGCCACCGGGACCAAGACTGTAGATAGAGAAAAGCCCCTCAGATGATCAGTATCCTGAGGGGCTTTTTTATTGGCTGAAATGCCTATGTCAACGCTTTTGGGAACACTCCGCTTGGTTTGTAGGTAAGTCCAGGGAACAGCGCAGCGCTTGTAATGGTCTGTCCAAACACAAGCTGGCTCAGCTCAAGCAGCACATTCCGGTAATCCGTTGTCACGCGAAGGTCGCCAGGTCCATCAAGCTGTTCAGTTTTAAGGCCAGGCCACTTTGCATGCACCTTCCCACCACTAACCCCATTTCCAAGCACTAGCCACGCGCCTGCGCGGCCATGGTCGGTGCCCAGCGCCGAGTTTTCTGGGATACGTCTGCCGAATTCGGTCATCACGACAATGGTCGTCTTCTCGAGCATCGGTCCGATGTCCGTTGAAAAGGCATCCAGTGCGCCTGCGAGGTCTGTAAACAAGCCTGCAAGGTAACCGCTGGATGTTCCCTGAGTCACATGGGAATCCCAGCCTGTGCTGTCAAGGAAGATGCTAGTCGCGCCAACATTGGCCTTGAGGAGCAACGCGGCCTGGCGGAGCGACTCACCGGTTGGAGATGTTGGATAAGTCGCGCCTGCTGCCGGCACATAGGCATCAGGATTGACCTTATCCATTGCATCGAGCACACGCAGCGCCGCAAGTCCACTGGCGTGAGCCGCCGTGTCTCCAGCTTCATAGAGCTGTTTGATAATCCCGCGTAAGGCTTTTGATCCGCCAAGTTTGACATCGTTGATGGTTCTGATCACCGATGGGCTTGGAGCGCCACGGAGGGTGTCTGGTAGAAGCGATCCGAAGGCAACCGATCTCAATGGACTTGGAGTTGGAGGCTGCGTCGCATGCAGGGCCCTTGCAAGCCAGCCACTACTGAGCTCCTGCGCCTGCCCTTCCGCACCACGCTCCATGGTTGCCATCGCCTCAAAGTGAGATCGCGTTTGATCCATGCTGCCAATCGCATGAATGGCAGCGAGCTTACCTTTGCTGTACCAGGGTTTTAGGGTTGCCACGGCTGGGTGGAGGCCATAAAAGCCATCAAGGTCGATCAGACCAGACTTTGGCGTTCCAAGACCGATTGTCCGGCGGTGGTTGTGATACTCATCATCGCCGTAGGGAACGATTAGGCTTGCACCGTCCATCGCCCCACGGAGGAAGAGCACAACAAGCTTTCGGTCTGACGGTGTGACACTGACATTGGTTATCCCGGATGCACCAAGCCATGAGGACAGAATCGTTGCAGGCAAGGTCGACATCCCGGCAATGGAGTGCAGGTGTGGCGCTAGATTTTCGCACAAAGGGCGAGGGGTTAGGCCCATTGGAACTCCGGTGATGCAAGGACGGCGGTAAGTCTCTCTGCATCAGATGAATTCGCAAATCGGTTACGACACAAATGCTTGACGGCGTTGTTATCCAGTTTGGTGTTCTGGATGCTGTTGCTGCCAAGATCAAGGGCGAATTGCCACCGAGGAATCATATTGCCGACCCATGCCGTCGTGGTGTCCGGATAGCCATCCGGCATCGGCCACTGGTGCAGCGGCTGCCCCATGCGTTCGAGCTGGTACTGGATGTTTCCGATCCCAGATGTATCTGCATTCGTCGCACGTAGGCACGCGATGAGGTAATCGAATGGTTGGCGGAATTTTGGTTTTGATGCGTAGAACGCATCGCTCAAGAGTATGTGCCTTAGAACCTTGTCCATTGCCCCTCCACTTTGCTGGAAAACACGGGTGGCGGATTCTTTAAGGGGCTGTGTGTCACTGTCATTGCCGCAGTAAAAGTCAACGAGCTTGCCACTAATGAAGCGGGCTGTTGATGGATGATTGGCTACAAGCGCAACCACTTTGTCGCGCTCAAGCTCTCCCTTTGTTTCATTGATTACAGTCCCAAGGACATGCTTTTCGCCACGTGCATGGTTGTTTTTATCGAAGATGACAGAGCCAACCTTCTTTAAGAATCCATCCTCAATCGTCCATCCACTAAGGACTTTTGCGACATCCTTGACATCGGCTTGCGTGTATCCGCCATTCACACCGAGTGTATGTAGCTCCAGCAGCTCCCGGGCGTAGTTTTCATTGACATTGCCACTTTTGTTCAGTTGGTTGTCGAGGTAGCCAAGCATTGCTGGCGACTTAATACTGGCATCAATTAAGTCCTGAAACCTTCCGAGTGAATGAGGGCGAATAACGGTACGTTGGTCATCCGCAAGGAAATACAGCAGCTCAGCATCGGCCTGCTTGCGTCCACGTGCCGCCGCAACCTTACGGCCATATATGTTGAAATGGTTCGTCCAGAACTGGCACATCCGCTCCCGAAGCTGCCACTGCGAATAGGTAGAGCGAAGAATGGTTGCTGCGGAGAGCTCACTGAGCACGCGCGGCTGGGAAACATCCCGCAGCTCATAAATCGCGCCCGGCCGCAGGCAGGGAAGGCTGTTCAAGCGAAAGTGCAGCCCCGTTGTTTCGGTTGGCTGCAGGTAGCTCGCCGGACCGATGACATCTTTGGGGGCAGTCAGCTGCTTCTCAATCCAACCATCTAGTCCAAGGGAAAGGACATCCTCGATGAGAGCTGGTGTGGGGCCAAAGCCTGCCCGCGACACAAGGTGTTTGGCGCGGATTCGATCTTGATTTGTTGTTTTAGTTGTACTGTCAGGAAAGTATTGTGAGCGTGGATCAAGCGATGTTCTGACAGGTTTACATCCAGCTGCAAGCCCCGCCGTCGCGACAATCAGCGTTCGCCTGTCTAGCATCAGCCTGCCTGCGCTTCCGTTTCAAGGGAGCGGGACTGCTGCGTCTTGAGCGCCTTACGAACTCCGAGGGACCCACCAACAGACAGTGCAAAGAGGGCGGGAAAGAACAGCGCCCAGCCGATAAGGGGAACTAAGCCGGCCCCGATCAGCATTCCTGCGGCTTTAGCGGATGTTGCCATACGGTTTCCCGCGACATCGGTGGAGAGCCGGTCAGTCAGCTCATCCATGATGGCTGCCGATCCTAAAATACCGTGTACGCCTGCCCAACAAGCAATCGCGATGCCAAGTATTTTGACTACCGCTGGCTGGGCATTCATCATTGCTACGCCGCCGCCGACGGCGACAACAGCGATGATGCCTCCGATGATTCCGGTTTTTAGCGGGGTTGCCATGATAATCGAACGCACCACGGCTGTTCGGGATGGAAAGAGGTAGCGAGCAAGGATTATCGTCGACCAGAGCACAATCGCAACGGCAAATCCAAGTATGAGCGCATAGTTAACATCACCCTGTGTCATCCGATGTCTTTCCCTTCGCGTAACGCATTACTGTACTACGTAAAAACAGGAATATTCAATCATTGATGGCTTTTCGTATCACTGTGTTCATGCGACTTGTATAATTGCTGGCATGGCACTCTCGAGCAACGCGAAGCAGCTCCTTGCATCCGCACCAACCTGCAGGATTTTGGTGGTTGGCGATCTTATGGTGGATGAACATATTTGGGGCACAACAAGCCGTGTCTCACCGGAGGCACCGGTCCTTGTGGTGGATGTCCAAAATGAGACGCTTGCGCCAGGCGGCGCAGCAAATGTAGCACAGCAGCTGCTTGCTCTCGGGGCAAATGTTTTTGTTGCCGGAATCGTAGGACGCGACAATGCGGGTGATGATTTGCTGGCATTTCTTGACCGCTCGGGGGCTGATGTGTCAGCGGTTTTCAAGGCTAGTGACCGCCCTACAACCCGGAAAACGCGCGTGATTGCGGGGAGCCAGCAAATCGTTCGTGTAGACCGCGAAGTCCGGACACCGCTTGCAAGCGATCAAGTGGATGACTTCTGCAGCACCATCGAAGGCGTGTTCGAACACGTCGATGCCGTCTTGTTCTCAGACTATGAAAAAGGTGTTTTCACGGAGGCCATTGCGAGGCGATTGCTGGAACGTGCAAAGGCAAAGGGCCTAATCGTAACCGCTAATCCAAAGCCTCGATCGGTGAGCTGGTTTGCTGGCGGTGACCTGGTGCAGTTGAACCGCTCGGAAGCAGACGCCGCGAGTCGTTCACATCGGTTTGCATCGCTTGATGAGCTTGATTTTCACGCGGCAGGCGCTGAGTTACGTGGAGTCCTCGGGGTGATTAATCTTCTCGTAACGCGCGGACCCAAGGGTCTGACCGTTTTTCACGCAGATGGAACCGCTACAGATGTCCCAGCGCACCCGGTTGAGGTTTACGATGTGGCTGGTGCGGGGGATTCTACATTGGCAGTTGCGACGATTGGCTTGGCTGCCGGTGGTGATGTTGCTACATCTGTTTTGCTTGGAAATGCAGCAGGTGGAGCTGTCGTACGTAAGAGTGGAGTCGTTTCAGCAAGCGTGGCGGAGATAGAAATCTTACTTTAACCCTTAAGAACGCCATCGCAGCATCCAACAATCGTCCACAGGAGTAGTTATGAATATTTGTGTCATTGGTACTGGTTATGTAGGATTGGTTACCGGAGTTGTTTTCGCTGACCTCGGAAACGATGTTGTCTGCGTCGACAAAGACGAGGCAAAGGTCAACCGCCTGCGCGCTGGCGATATGCCCATCTATGAACCCGGACTTGAAGAATTGGTGCTGCGTAATGTCGATGAAGGCCGCTTGGTCTTCACAACGGATATCGACACCGCGGTTCGCCGCTCCGATGTCGTTTACATCTGTGTTGGTACACCTCCAAAGGATGACGGTTCCACCGATATGTCACAGGTCGAAGGCGCTGCGCGCTCGATCGCTGCATCCATGGACCGCTACAAAGTCATCGTCAACAAGTCAACCGTTCCTGTCGGCACTGGCAGCTTTGTACGCGAGGTCATCGAACAGAATCGCCGCCGAAATGTTGACTTCGATGTTGTTTCCAACCCTGAGTTCCTCCGGGAAGGCAGCGCCATTCAGGATGCATTCAACCCAGACCGCATCGTTGTGGGTGCTCCTAACCAAAACGTGGCGATGAAGATTATCGAGCTGTACGCGCCGCTTGAGCGCCCGATGATCATCACCGATGTAGCATCCGCTGAAATCATCAAATACGCATCAAACGCTTTCCTCGCAATGAAGATTTCCTTCGCGAACTCGATCGCTAACCTCTGTGATGCAGCAGGTGCAGATGTCGTTCAGGTGATGAAGGGTGTTGGGCAGGATAAGCGTATTGGAGCGGCCTTCCTCAACGCTGGAATCGGCTACGGCGGTAGCTGTTTCCCGAAGGACACCACCAGCCTCCTCCACACTGCAAATGCTGCAGGCGTGCCGTTCCCACTTCTTGAAGCAACTGTTGCAACTAACGAGCTGCAGCCAAAGCGTTTTGTGGATTCCATCGTTACCTGTATGGGGGGTGTCGAAGGACGCAAAATCGCAGTTCTTGGACTCGCCTTCAAGGCCAACACGGATGATATGCGTGATGCAAAGTCCATCGATGTTATTCTTGGCTTGCAAGCCCATGGTGCCACAGTTTCTGCATTCGATCCAATCGCCGCTGAGAACTGCAAGCGCTACTTGCCAGAGCTGCACTATGCACGTTCCGCATTTGAAGCCGTCGAGGGTGCGGATGCAGTTGTCGTCGTTACGGAATGGAATGAGTTCAAGCAGATCAATCTTGAAAAGCTCAAGGCGACGATGACGGGCAACTGGCTCTTTGATGGTCGTAATCTCTATGACCCTGAGAAGGTCAAGCGAATAGGGTTCCAGTATGTTGGTGTAGGTCGGGGCTATAAGTGCCCTAACCAGGAAAAGGTAGCTGACAAAAGCGCCGCATAGTCGTTCACACAGTCAGGTTCAAAGCGAAAGGTCTCCAGTTCTCTGGAGGCCTTTCGACTTTAATGCACGAAACACAGAAAATGGCGCTTAAGATCGTTTGCTTATAAGTGGGGGCATTCACCAAAGTCTAGCCAGAGGGAAGCGATTCATTAGTCGAGGCTGCTTCGCACGGGAAATAGCTTGTTAAAAAGGAAACCACCTCTCGCATTCGAGAGGTGGTAGTACACCCGACGGGATTCGAACCTGTGACCTTCTGGACCGCAACCAGACGCTCTAATCCACTGAGCTACGGGTGCAACGAGGTGAATATTATCCCGTCAAAAGCATCAAGTCAAGGCTATTTACAGCTTTATCTCGACGGTTCCTGTGATTCCGACTCCGAGGACACGGGAAAGCTTTCCTGGATCATCCACGCTGCGGTTGTCGATTGGAACGAGTCCGCGTACGCGAATCGTTACGCCCAGCCGGGTTTGTCCTTCGAGCTGTGCTACGGCCTTAACCTTTTCGACGAGCTGGACTGGACCCTGTACTTGAGCGGCGCCTGCAAACGCACCCTTGCCAACGGTCAAAATGGGAACGGTTTTCGTGATGTACGCTGGGTCATCATTTTTATTGCCCGTAACTTGGTTGACAAACTTGTCTATATCACGGCCATTTTTGTCGACAATCGCGATCACTGCGGCTCCCTTGAAGAGCTTGTCGATTTGGGCATGTGCGAGCGAACCGCCGATAAAGCCCATCGCCAACAACCCGGTGCCAATGGCAACCATTTTTGTCTTGTTCATAACCATCAATACGCCCAGTTTCGGCAAATTGTGACCACCTCCGGAAACAAATTTTTTAGGCGTGCATCATGACATCCATCACACGCTACAATGTGCCGTGGATGATGCTTCTGTAGACAAAGGATTGATGTCGTGTGTGCATTGTGGGTTTTGCCTCGATGCCTGTCCTACCTATCGCTTGACTGGCGATGAATCGGACTCCCCGCGCGGCCGTCTGGCACTAATGCGTGGTGTTCACGAAGAGAAACTATCTTTGTCCGGCCCGGATGCAAATGCTCCCGGCGGTGTCGGTTATCATCTCGACCGCTGCCTCGGCTGCAGAAGCTGCGAAACGGCGTGCCCGAGTGGTGTTCCCTACGGCGAGCTCCTTGAGCACTTTCGGGATGACCAGGAAGCGCACACGCAGCGCAAAGTCGGGGATTCACTTCTTCGCAAGAGCCTCCTAATGCTCCTGACAAGCCCACAGAAGCTGCGCTTTGCACTTTCTGCTGGACGTATCACCGGTGGTCGGATTCCCGCACCAGCAGCAGCATTCGTTGGGTTACCATCCGATACCCGTTTGCCAATCCCGCAAGACCTCGCCGCCGCGTCTGCATCAATGCCGATCTTCACGCCAGCGCTTGGTACAAAGCGGGGAGCTGTCGTCCTTCTGACAGGCTGTGTGATGAGTGTGCTTTACAGTCCAGTCCATGCAGCAACCGTGTTTGTCCTCGCGCAAAATGGGTTCGATGTCCATTGTCCTGGTGAACAGGGGTGCTGCGGTGCGCTTCATGGTCATCAAGGCGCTCTCGCCGATGCCAAAGTCAAGGCAAAGGGACTGATTGACCAAATCGATGGCCTGGATGTCTCAGCCATTATTCTGAATTCAGCTGGGTGTGGTTCCTTCATCAAGGAATTTCACAAGCTGCTCGCGCACGAGGATCGCTGGGCAGATCGTGCGACAGCCTTTGTTAGCAAAGTCCGGGATATCTCAGAATTTCTCGACGAAGTGGGTCCGATTCCGATGACGCATCCAGTGGCCGTACGCGCGACCTACCACGATGCCTGCCACCTTCGTCACGGGCAGCGCATAGCCGATGCCCCACGCCGGCTACTAAAAGCCATCCCCAGCCTCAACCTCATCGAATGTGCAGATCCAGATCAGTGCTGTGGCAGCGCGGGTGTCTACAATTACCTCGAGCCTGAAATCGCTGCCAGCGTTCTGTCTGCTAAGCTTGACACTTTGCTTGCAACCCAGGCTGAGCTAATCGTTACTGCAAATCCTGGCTGCCTCGCATGGATTGATCAGGGAATCGCGAAGCGAGCCAAACAAGGCAAGCTGTCACCCGGAACCAAGGCACCAGTCATCCTGCATCCGGTTCAAATCTATGCCAAAGCCTACGGTTTTCCGTCGTGAAAACCCTGCGCGCGGCATACGCCATCTGACACGGCAGGGGTAGAATACAGTGGTTTCCAACGCTAACCAAGCACAGGCAACTGCAAACTGCATGAACCAAAATCCGAACCCGACGCAACCTCATCAAGGATCCTTGCCATCATCCGGTCCAGCCGCGACGTCCGACAATCTGGATCTCCTCTTCAATGTCTTACCTCCCGATGTCGCAGCTGCGATTCAAGGCCATCCAGAGGGAACACGCGTCATCGAAGTCGTCCTCGATCTTGGACGTAAAGTCGAAATTCGTTTTCCAGACCAGGTTTGGGAACCATTCCCTGATACCGAAGTCACCGCCGCTGACATCACTGCCGTTGTGGAACAGATCAGTGACTTTGGCGCGGACAACCGAGCAGGGATTGAACGTACCCTTCATCGCATCTCGGCCATTCGAAACCGCAAGGATGAAATTGTTGGCCTGACATGCCGCGTTGGGCGAAGCGTCCACGGAACCGTCGACATCATCCGGGACATCGTCGAAAGCGGACAGTCCATCCTCCTCCTTGGTCGCCCAGGCGTTGGTAAAACCACCAAGCTTCGGGAGACTGCACGTATCATCGCCGATGAGCTTGGACGCCGCGTGGTCATCGTGGATACATCCAACGAAATCGCCGGTGATGGCAACGTGCCTCATCCCGCTATCGGACGCGCCCGCCGGATGCAGGTAAAGCGACCTGAGCTTCAGCATTCCGTGATGATAGAAGCTGTTGAAAACCACATGCCGCAGGTTGTGGTCATCGATGAAATTGGTACCGAGCAGGAAGCCTTTGCAGCGCGTACTATCGCTGAGCGCGGTGTCCAACTGGTTGGCACGGCGCACGGCAACACGCTGGAAAACCTGATGCTCAATCCGACGCTCAGTGACTTGGTCGGCGGCATCCAAACCGTTACACTCGGTGATGAAGAGGCTCGGCGGCGTGGAACACAAAAGAGTGTTCTCGAGCGGAAAGCTCCACCGACATTCGATGTCGTTATCGAAATTCTCGATGTAAACAAGCTCGCCATCCACCACGATGTTGCTAAGGTTGTCGATAAGCTCCTCCGTGGGCAACAGCCTCGCCCTGAGGTTCGCCAGCGCGCCCAGGATGGAACTGTCGAGGTTGTCCAAGCCCGTGTCCTGCCGCCAGACCGTCCAGGCGAGGTAACCGGTGGCACCTACGGAGTCACCTTTGACCCGATCGAAAATCGTTACTCCAGTGACTTTGGCCGCTCAGATGACCTCACCGATGAACGCCATACCGAAGCAGATGCCGGTCCACCAAAGCAGAAGGTGATAAAGCTCTTCCCGTACGGCGTTTCAAAATCCCGTCTTGACAGAGCGATTATGCAAGCGCGGGTTCCTGCGATGATTGTTCGGGACTTTACGGATGCCGATGTCGTTGTGGCGCTTAAAGCCACATTCCGGCGTGATCCGGCGAAAATGCATGATGCACGCTCTCGCGGCGCCAGCGTTGTTGTCGTCAAGAGCAATACGTACATTCAGATTGAAAACCTCGTGCGTGACATCTTCGGCATTCCACACTCGATTGCTCCAAGCGAAGAGGATGATGCACTTGGCGAAGCTGAGGATGCTGTCAATAGCGTCGTGGAGTCAGGTGAGATGGTCGAGTTGCCACCGCGTAATGCCTATGTACGTAGGCTGCAGCATCAGGTGATTGAAGCGGCAGGTTTGCTTTCGGAATCAGTCGGCGTAGAACCTCGAAGGCGGTTGCGCGTCTATCGACAACGTGACCAGGATGCCTAACGTGAGTCGCCTCGAACAACAGCTGGAGTTCCTCCGTGTCGTGGATGCACTCAAGCGCGTAGAGCGAATGACCCGCCTGATTCAACAACCGGGGGAAGTCGCGCGTCGGGAAAACTCTGCCGAGCACAGCTGGCACCTCGCCCTAATGGCATTGATGCTTGTTGAACATGCAAATGAGCCTGTCGATATCTCCCGTGTGTTACAAATGATCCTCATTCACGACATCGTGGAAATCGATGCTGGCGACACCTTTGTTTACGACACTAATGTGATGGCGGATAAGGCCGAACGTGAGGCACGGGCGGCAGAGCGACTCTTTGGGATGCTTCCGGATGATCAGAAGGCTGAAATCTTCGCTCTTTGGCATGAGTTTGAGGCGCGTGAAACCCCGGAGGCCAAGTATGCGAGTGGCTTGGACCGACTTGCCGGGATGCTCCCCAATGCTGCGAATAATGGTGGTACTTGGAATGAGCACTCGGTTTCAGTTGAGCAAGTG
>CAIRTT010000279.1 GCA_903881535.1 uncultured Armatimonadota bacterium | reverse complement strand
CCCAGATTGTCTCCTGCAGCTCTGAAAGCAAATCCATCATCCCGGATGCGTGCATCCAGTGACTTAGGTAACCGGCATCCCCGCCTGCGACCAAAAGTACATCGGCCTCGCGGACCTTTGGCATCCACAAATCCTTTGGCAGACTCGGAAGAGCAGTTAGCTCGAGCACACCGACAGACTTCCACCCAAGCTCTGCCATCGGGGTACGGGGCTCATTCCCACTGATGAAATCCCACGCCTTCGTACCGGGGCCGACCCACGGATGACCGTACATCGCGGTGGGAATACAGAGGGCATTCGATTCCGCGATCGGCTTGCCGAGGAGATTTACGAGCGCTGCCTTGATGCTGTCATTCTTGATACCGGCGGATGTCAGCAAGAGTTTCATAGGACGCTAGCCCTTGACGGCACCCGCCGTGATGCCCTTTGTTAGGTGTCGCTGAAGGAGTAAGTAAACGACCAGTGTCGGGACCATTGTGATCACAAGCCCAGCGAACATCAAGCCAAAGTCACTTTTGTACTGCGCCTGCATCGAGATACTCGCAAGTCCCAGCGGTAGCGTCTTCAGCTTGTTATCTGCGAGGAAGACGATCCCAAAAAGGTATTCATTCCACAGTCCGAGGAAGTTGAAGATGGCGACTGTGATGAGACCCGGCTTTGCCAAGGGAAGCATCACGCTGAAGAATGTCCTCGCTTCGCTCGCGCCATCGATCATCGCCGCTTCGCGAACCCCGCCAGGCAGCGTCCCAAAGAACGATGTCAGCGTGAAAATCGTAAACGGAAGGCTTGCTGCGATGTAAATCAGGATGATGCCTTCATGCGAATTGTGGAGCGATACCGTGAGGTTTCCAAGCTGCAACGCTCGGGCGATTGGCGCAAAGCTGCGCGTCAGCACATCCGACCAGTCCGCATACTGGAAGAACAACGGGATGAGAATGAGCTGCATCGGGATCAGCAAGCCCGCCACGAACGCGTTATAAATCGCATTCCGGCCACGGAACTCAAAGCGGGAAAGACAATATGCCGCCATGCTGCCAAGCAGCAAAATCAGCACCAGACTAATGCTAACGACTTTCAGCGAGTTCCAAAAGTAGGTACTAAATCCGGAGCCAATCCAGGCTTTGCTGTAGTTTTCGGCGATGACGGCAAACGTCTTCGCACCGGGGTGCGCTAGCGCATCCGGGATGCCAAACGGGCTCCGCGTCACTTCCTTTGTACTCTTGAGACTTGTCGCCAGCACCCAGAACATCGGGAGCACAACACCAAGCATCCAGAGCCCAAGGACCCCGGTGCGCACCAGCGTGCCAAGCTTTTCCAGCAGTGATCCGCGCATCCTAATACTCCAGCCTCTCGCGCTTGAGGAGGCGCATGCTGATACGGGTAACGATCAGGACAAGCACGAAGAGGAGGACAGCAATCGCGGTGCCGTAACCCACGTTGTACTCTTCAAAGACCTTTGCGTACATCAGGGATGACATCGTATGCGTTGCGGGACTCGGCCGGCCATTTTCCATCACCCACACGGCATCAAAGAACTTCAAGCCGCCGACAATCAGGAAGATGATGCCGGTTGTCAGGACATCCCACATTAATGGCAGGGTGATTCGGATGAACTGCAGCGTTGGAGATGCGCCATCGAGGTGTGCGGCTTCGTAGTAATCGACGGGGATGTTTTCCATGGCCGCCAAGAAGAGCACAAGATAAAAGCCTGTTGCGCTCCAAACCATCATCGGGACAATGGACTGCAGCAACCGCGCTGACTCGAGGAATGGGACCTTTTCCATGTGGAGGGCTTGCCGGATGTTGTTAATCGGGCCCATTTCGGTTGTGGAGTAGAGCAGGACCCAGAGCAGCGCCACGGCGACGCTTGCGATGACATTTGGGAAGAAAAACGTCACCCGGAAGAGTGTGGAGCCAGCGACTTTGAGATGAATCATCCAGGCGAAGAAGAGGGCGAGCGTCAGGATGATGCTCCCCGGGACGACCGTGAGGTAGATGTTATGTCCGATGGCGGTGACGAAGTCGCTGCCGCTCTTGAAGAGGTTGACAAAGTTGTCGATGCCAATCCAGACAGGCGTTGACAGGCCATCCCAGCGCGTAAAGCTGTACATCAGGGCGTTGATAGCTGGCCAGACGACGAAGAGGCCATAGAGCAATGCGGATGGCAATATTCCGATCCACAAAAACCGCTTGGTGTCCCGGCTGAGGTGTTTTGGACTCATAGCGCTGGTACTCCGCGTGCAGGTGGTTTGTAGATATTCGGGTTGCTACGCACGGCTTCTGCGCCCGCTTCCAGCCGATCGGCAAACTGCTGCCCGGTGATTGCGCCGCGTAGCAGATCCGCCTGCGCCTGCTGGACCAGCGTCCGGTGCCACTCGATATACAGGGTGTTGAGCCGGTCACTGTACATCCGTGTCGAGCCCTCGATCGCATCCACGGCGCTCTGCAATGCACTCGAAATGTTGATGCCAACCTGACAATCAATAACGGGTGTCAGGGAGTCATTGCGCTTTACGTAGTCGCGTGCTGGCTCGATGCTGAGGAGGAACTTCAGGAAGTCTGCAGCGATTTCAGGGTGTTTACCATCTTTGAAAATGAAGAACGACTCGCCACCACCGGAGTAAATCGCCTTTGGGTCGCCTGTGCCGCCAGTCACCATCGGGACGGTAAAGCACGCCATCTCAAAGTCATCCGGCAGCGCCTTTTCCATTTCCTTCTTGAGCCAAAGCCCGCAGAAGACCATCCCGGCACGGCCATTCGCCCATTCCATTTGGGACTCGGTATGCGTCATCGCGAGCGCGCCCTTTTGGAAGTACTTGACGGCCAGCTCCTGCATTAGGTCGGCGGCTTTGACAAAGGATGGATCCAGAAACGCACCTTTGGTGAAGTCCTGTATGTCGTACCACTTTTCAAAGGGCACGAGGCGTTGGTAGCAGCTGAGGATGGTCGACCAGGCGTATTGTGGATATTTGCCTTGGAAGGCGAGTGGTGCGATGCCTGCTGCCAGCATTTTTTCACAAAGGGCTGTCAGCTCATCCCACGTCGAAGGGGCATCCCAGCCATGCTCACGGAAGAGCTTTTTAGAGTACCAGCAGGCCCATACACCGAGGTTGCTCGGAAGCGCGTACGTCTTGTCCTCATAGACATAGTCGGCAAGCACGCCGGCCCGTAGCGTTTCCTTCCACGTCTTCCCTTTGGCGCCGTAGGCAGGGGATGCCAGTG
>CAIRTT010000278.1 GCA_903881535.1 uncultured Armatimonadota bacterium | reverse complement strand
GCTTGCAGTTGTGCTACGCAAGGCGTTGTAGTTTCCCAAGTTGATTTGCAAGAGACTCGCATGTATCGATGTTGGATTTTGCTGATGCACATCAGCCTCATCGCCAAAAATGAAAAAGCCACCCTGCAAACACAGAGCGGCTCTAACTATCTAAAACCCCAACAACCAAATCCTAGAAGCTGCGAAACTACTTCTTTGGGTCAGCCTTTGGCTTGTTGAACAGCGTCTCATCAACAGGAACATTGTTCTTGACAGCTGTGCTCCGCAAAGCGTTGTAGCTTTTGATTCTGATTGGTGCAGTAAAGAAAAAGCCGCCCTGTAAACACAGAGCGGCTCTAACTCATCAAAATCAAGAAAAACCAAATCCTCGAAGCGGTGAGACTACTTCTTCGGGTCAGCCTTAGGCTTGTTGAACAGCGTCTCATCAACAGGCACGTTGTTCTTGACATCCGTGTACGTGATGATCACTTCCTGGATACCGGACACAATACTGCGTGTCTTAAATGGAATCTGCATGCCATCCACGAGGCGGTAATCAGACAAGTATGTCTCAGTCGGAATCTTGCCGGTTGGCCCAACAGCCACCATGTCTGTCCTGACCAGGAACAAAGTCTTTATGTCGAAGTAATGCGTCTGTGGTCCGCCGGTCTTAGGAGTCAGGCGAACGGCATAGGCCTGAGCCGTACCAACCTTACGTACACCGAGGAGCTCTGCCTTCTTGTAGCGCTGCTTCCAATCCGATGCCTTTTGATTCTTGACTTCATCCTTTGCCTGCGCAAGCTCAGCGCCTTCAAGGTCACGAAGACCGTTAATTGGATCCTTCGCCCAGCCATTCTTGCCATCAAAGCCCATCAGGATGTCACCGATGCCGGGGAGCGTCTGCTTCATATAAAAGCGCTCTTTGCTTACCATCATCTCCATTTCGCCATTCAAGCCATTGGCAGGAATCGACATCTTAGCCTTGGCAACGCTGCTCGTGACCTTATCGGATGCTGCACTTCCCATCGCCTTTGCGGATGCTGTAAGCACTGCATCTGCAGTCTTCAACGCAGCCGTTATCGCAGCTGGCTTCTGTGTAGCAGCTGGCTTTTGCGCCATCACCGGGCCACAAAGGACCGCAAGTCCCAATGCAATCGACATCAAAATCTTCATACTTGACTCCTGAACTCGAATCACCCTACGCACAACCCTAATCAGACCAGATATTGACAAAACCTACCAGCGCGGCGCACGCGCAAGCGCCTTGACCGCCGCCACAAAATGCGACTTGGTCTAGTTACAAGCATAACGCCGGTTGGCGCTTTAGAGAACTTGGCATCTCCACACTCGAAACCACACGACTAAAGCCACATTCACCTACCAGCGCTGTGCGCGCGCAAGCGCCTTGACCGCCGCCACAAAATGCGACTTGGTCTAGTTACAAGCATAACGCCGGTTGGCGCTTTAGAGAACTTGGCATCTCCACACTCGAAACCACACGACTAAAGCCACATTCACCTACCAGCGCGGTGCGCGCGCAAGCGCCTTGACCGCCGCCACAAAATGCGACTTGGTCTAGTTACAAGCATAACGCCGGTTGGCGCTTCAGAAAGCTTGCCATCTGCACATTCGAAACCACACGACTAAAGCCACATTCACCTACCAGCGCGGAGCCCGCGCAAGCGCCTTGACAGCCGCCGTAATCATCGGATCCTGGTCTGCCGCAAGCGTCTGCCGCGTCAAACGGACTGGTACATCCGGGCGCACACCACGCGCCTCAAGCAAAACACCCTTGGGTGTCTTGAAATCCGCGATGGCATATTGAAACTTCAAACCACCATCCAGCATCTCGATATTACTTGGAAGCACCATACCGCCCGTTGTACGGCCAACAATAACCGCACGGCGGATGTCCTGCATCCCGCCAGCAAACACCTCGCTCGTCGACAACGACATTTCATCGATTAGAATCGCAAGCGGCCCACGATAATACGGAGGCTGTGGATTGATCGCAAAGTGCAGCTGACTTGTCCGCATATTCATATCGCCAAGCGACAGCTTTTTCTTGCCCTTCGGAATAAACATCCCGGCAAGCCCACTCGCCATCATCCCGACGCCACCCGGATTTCCGCGGAGGTCGATAATCACACCCTTTGCATCCGCATGTTCGAGAATCGCTTCGCGAATCTGCGCCATAAGCGGTGTCAGCAGCCAAATATTGAAGCGAATCACCAAAATATCGCCTTCGATGACGGTGGTTTGCAGCGTTGTTGGAATATCGGTTAGATTCCCAAAGGATGCTGCCTCGCCTGGGGTTTGAATACAAGTGATGTCAACATCCACCAGCTTGTCACTGGCATCACGGAAGGTGTACTTCATCGCGGTGCCAACCGGGCCCTTGGTTATCTGCCCGGCGACGGATGCAACCATAACGTTCGTCATCCCGATGCGCTGCTTGACCGTGAAGATTTTCTTCAGGCGGTCACGAACGGCTGTGTCGCCAACCTTGTCGATGACCCAGCCAGCCTTTACGCCAGCCTGTGCCGCCGGTGAGTCACGCTCGACTTCAACCACAACCGGTTCGTTGTACACATTCCTGATATGCATCCCGTGCCAACCCGTGCCATGGGATGCATTCTGCGTATCAGATGTCACATCGGCTTCTGGAGGAATCACCCCAAAGTGGGACTGGCCAAGCTCGCCAACCATCCGCTGCATCAACGTGTAAAAGGCGGAATTCGATTGTTCCAATTCAACGCGCGGGCGATAAATCTTGCGTACCGCATCCCAATTTGCACCAACTTTACGCGCATCCCAGTGGCGTGTCTTTACACGGGACCAAATCGTTTCAAAGGTCCGGATGCGCTGGGCCTTTGTTAGGCCATCAAACGTACGAAACAACATCAAGCTAAACCCTTCCTGCCAAACACCCGCTATCTAACTCGAAACCAGCCGTGGCAAACGCCACCGGCATCACGTCCTAAGGAGCACCGACTCCTTCATAAACATCCGCGCGGCGAGCCACACGGCGAGCACTGCATAAACCACCGAGGTGCCTGCGGCGATGCCGATAAACACTGGATTGATGATCGATTGCAGCGCCTGCTTGAGCACGAGCGCCGGTCCAAGCATCGGGACCGCAGCCACAAACACCGATGTATTCGGCCGCATCATCATCGACATCATCGAAAGTACAG
>CAIRTT010000277.1 GCA_903881535.1 uncultured Armatimonadota bacterium | reverse complement strand
GACGGACGACTTGATTGACGATGCAATTGAGTCCGAAGTCTTCCCGAGATGAACCGTCAGTAACTCAGCAAGCTCATCCACATGTACCGGGCAACCGACAGCCCTTACGACATCGGTGCACCACCGGTCAAGTGACCTTGCAACTGAATCGGAACATACTGTCAGATCAAGATCACCATCGACAACGGTCAAGCGATCTGTTGTTTGTACAGCTGCAAGCAATGCATTCACAGGTATGTTAATTGCGTTTGCGACATCCTCTACTGGACACCGCCCAAGTTTGATAACACTTACTGCAGCCTGGTCAACAACCCATGCTTGTGCGCGCTCAAGTAACGTTTCCTTGCCGGCTGACATCTTCGATGCCTTAGTAACGGATTCAGCCACGGTTACGACCTCATTTCAGCAAACACATCGTAGGGACCAGCATCTGTGATTTTCCCGGAGATAAATGTCCCGGGAATGGACTTGAAATTTCTAACACAAACCGATCCATCTATTTCAGGAGCATCGCGCCAGGATCTCCCAATCGAATCGTTTCCGACAATCTTTTCGACAAGGATGTCTATTGAACGGCCGAGCATCTGTTGATTAATGTCAGTGCTGATACTTTGCTGGAGCGCAAGGAGTTCCCGTCGGCGTGTGTTTGCGATCCGCTTTGCAACGATTGGCTTCATCTCCGCCCCAGGCGTTCCATCTTCAGGTGAGTACGTAAAAACACCTAAGCGGTCAAACTTCATCGCTGAGACAAACTGGATCAGATTTTGAAAGGCTATATCGTCCTCTCCCGGGAACCCAAGGAGAAACGTTGTACGGATACTGATGTCCGGCATAAGAGTGCGCATCCGGTCGAACAGCCTCTCGTACTGTCCTACAGAACCGCCTCGCTTCATCAAGCCTAGCATTCGATCATCCCCATGCTGAAGCGGTATGTCCATATACTTGACAACATTTTCGGTATCAGCCATGGTCTTGAGTAAACGATCGTTCACCATCGTCGGGTAGCAGTACAGTAACCTGACCCACTTTAATCCTTGAACTGCCCCCAGCCGTTCAAGAAGGCGAGGCAACGCTAGTTCCTTGTACAGATCCATGCCATACGCTGTCGTATCCTGAGCGATTAGGTTTATTTCGACGACACCACGGTCAACGAGCACCTTTACTTCATCAATGATTTCTTCGATCGGCTTTGAACGATGTTTGCCTCGGAAGGATGGAATTGCGCAAAAAGTACACCGGTGGTCACAGCCTTCCGATACTTTCACGTATGCAGACCACTTATCACCCCCACGCACCGTACGGGGCGGCATAAGAGGATACTTACCTTCGATAGGGTCGAGCTGTACTGGAATGCTAGTTGCCATCGGCAACATCGTCTTGGACTGCTGGCGGATTGATTGAGGTCCAAAGACCGCATCCACAATTCGATTCCCACTTTGAATACCCAAAATTGCATCCACTTCAGGGATTTCCATCGCTAAGTCATTCCCATAGCGCTGCGCTAAGCAGCCGGTAACGATGACCTTGCCGACTTCTCCCCGTCCCTTCCGCGCAACGGCGTCGAGGATAGCATTAATGGACTCTTCACGTGCAGACTCGATGAAAGCGCAGGTGTTGATCACAAGAATGTCTGTGTTTGATTCACTATCAACAAACTCTACCTGCCCAGTGGCATCAAGAGCACCCAGCATTTCCTCGGTGTCAACCAGGTTTTTTGGGCATCCCAAACTCACAACCCCTACAGACGATTTCTTCATAAAGACCTTTTCGTACCGGCATTCCAAGTGTCGTTGTAAGCCACTAGATGTTTCAGTATACTTTGCGGCCTGCTTTGATGCCTACTCACACCTCGACAGCTGGTGCAGCAAAACAGGTAACTGCATGGGGCATCACAGTTGATCGAAATCAGTTAATCCATCAACCATTTGCGTGTCATGATCTGACCAATGACAACGAGGGGAACCAATGCAACTACTTGGAAAAGAGGGTTACTCAGTGCGATAGCGGCAACAATCCCGAAGAGAAACTCACGAATTCCGAAATTTGACACGATGAGTTTTACGTGGGCAGCAAAAGTTAATCCGCGATGTACAACTGCAGGTGTAGTTACCAAAACCAGCGCTGAAACCATAGATGCAGCACTGCTGATCGCTAATCCTGCGACCGGAACCATCGCAGCAACAAGAAAGGCAACAGCATGCAGCAACAGCAAACAAGCTGTCCGGATGACAGAATCAAGCCATTGTTGGCTAACGGACATGGTCTTGTGATCATTCGTATGCAGCAATCCATCAATTTTGGATGCAAGTGGATCAAAAAGAACGCCTAGAACCATGCTCAAAATGAGATTGAACAGAATCGGAAAGCACAGTACCCATGCGACTATCGCGACGTACCTACCAACCACATCCCACTCCCCTGCGAGCTCTTGCCAATAGGGAGTGACCAACATCCACGCTGCTGTACCAAGAAGCACATATGCGATGAAGGCAATCAGAACTGGAAGGATATAAACGGAAATATGCACCTGACGAAGCAGCGCCAATGCTTCCGTTATTGAGAAACCATCGCTGCGCTTAGCCATGTGTGACATACGAAAGTTCAGATCCAGTTATCCACTTATACGCATCCAGATACTTTGCACGTGTCTGCTGGATAACATCTGGTGGAAGTGCCGGTGCAGGATATTGCTTATTCCACCCATCGACAGATTCCAAGTAGTCCCTCACAAATTGCTTGTCAAACGATGGAGGCGATATTCCAACTCGGTATTGATCCCGCAACCAATATCGGGACGAATCCGGAGTTAGGGCTTCATCTATCAAAAGTAGGTGACCATCTGGATGAATACCAAACTCGAATTTCGTGTCCGCTAGAATGAGGCCCATAGGGTCAACGGTTTCTGCAGCAAATTGGTAAATGTCCAATGCAGCGGTTTCGACTGCAGAGGCAAATCCGCTTGAATGGCTGGCTGCTTCCTCAATCGTCAAAGGAAGATCGTGGCCCTCGGTTGCCTTTGAGCTTGGCGTATAGATCGGATTGGGTAAGCGCTCAGATTCCAACAGCCCCATAGGAAGTTGATGCCCCCAGAGTTGCCCAGGTGTTTTCCTATATTGCTTCCAACCGCTACCTGACAAGTAACCCCGTACCACTGCTTCAACAGCCAGCGGCTTTGTGCGTTGACAGAGCATCACTCGCCCATTTAGCCAGTCATCCCAGGTTCCACCTACAGCCTCTACTGCTCGTTGCACGTCGCTATCATCGGCACTAATGAGGTGGTTCTGAATAATGTGGGATGTCTTTTCAAACCAGAACTTGGCAAGCTGTGTCAGGACCTGTCCTTTGTTCGGGATGGGCTCCGTCATGACCACATCAAAGGCAGAGATACGATCACTTGCAACCAAAAGCAGTTGATCATCGTTTATCGCATAAATATCGCGGACTTTCCCTTGAGCAATGTGCTTCAGTCCATCGATGCGTGCTTGTGATGACATGTCAACGCCCCAAAACCTTTCCGTATACATCCGATGCGGTTACAGGCCCGTAGTCCCTGCTGTCCTCACTATGATCGATGTTATCTCCCATGACATAAATTCCATTGGGACGATTCAAATCACAGTCTTCGTTACCAGCAGGGAAAAGTTCCTCTGAAGGAAACGTACCAAATTTTGTCTGGATCGAGGTCGGCCATGCAGCGGTGCCTGTTTTGTTCTGCATAAAGATAATGCGCTTAATCACAGCATGTCCATCGGTCCGGGCATTACCTGGTTTCAAGACGATAATGTCTCCGACCGCTAACGATGGAAACCATTTGTACTTTCGCATCACCATGAGCGATTCGCCATTATGCAATGTCGGATTCATCGATTCACCATCGACCACAATTGTTCCGAATAAGCGCCACGCAATCGTCCCAATCAAAAGGAGTAGGACAGTCAGCAAATAGGAAATCTGCTGACGTTTGGATAATCCAGAGATTTGCAGTCCAGCCACTAATTCCTCATCACTGGGGCGTCTTATGCCTCAACCCGAATCCAGTTGTGAACTCCCGTGACCACCGGCAAGCGTTCGGCAACATCAACGGCACCTCGAAAACTTTCTTCAAGGCACTTGTGTGTGATGAGAACAATCTCCGCTTCATCTTTAGCGTTGGCACGTTGAATGACAGATTCGATGGACACATCAAAGTCACCGAATACATTTGAAACCTGCGAAAGCACCTTAGGAAGGTCCTTCGCTGTCATCCTCACGTAGAACTTGGACTTAACAAGCTCCCTAGGCAACATCCTCAAGTTTGCATTGGCAGGACGATGCACGCGGCCAGTAGACCCGCTTACAAGGTTTCTTGAAACTGCAATCAGGTCCCCAACCACAGCACTGCCCGTTGGTAATGACCCTGCTCCGCGTCCGTAAAACATGGTGTCACCGACACCATCCCCGCGGACGAGAACCGCATTGTATGCACCGTTTACCGATGCAAGTGGATGGTCTTTATGCAAAAGTGCCGGGTGAACGCGCACGTGCATCGTGCCCTGATCCTCCCATTGCTCTGCGACGGCTACGAGTTTGATGACATGGTCAAGGTCTTTAGCGACTGCGATGTCCCGCGCGGTGATCGTACGGATACCCTCACTAATGACGGAGCTTTCATCTACGGGAGTCCCAAAGCCGATACTTGCAAGAATCGCGATCTTGTAGCGAGCGTCGTGAGCATCCACATCGGCAGTCGGATCCGCTTCCGCATAACCGAGTGCCTGCGCCTCACGAAGCACATCATCAAAGCCAGCACCTTCATCCGCCATTTTCGAAAGAATGAAGTTAGTCGTGCCGTTGACAATGCCCATTACTGCTTGAATACGATTTGCAGCCAACGACTCGCCCATGGCTGCAATAATGGGAATACCACCGGCAACACTGCCTTCGGCATAAAAATCAAGTTTATTGTCCTGTGCAATTTGGACCAGCGCATGACCGTGCTTGGCCATCAGCTCTTTATTGGCAGTGACAACTTGCTTCTTTGCCGCAAATGCGGCTTCAATCCACGCCTTTGCAGGTTCAACT
>CAIRTT010000276.1 GCA_903881535.1 uncultured Armatimonadota bacterium | reverse complement strand
CTGGTTGCACCAGCCTGAAAAATGTAACGATTCCCAGAAGCGTCAATTTCATCGGGAGCCGGGCTTTTGAAGGCTGCACCAACCTTGCTAATATCACGCTTCCAGCGGAGGTTAATCATATTTACAACAAGGCATTCTCTGGCTGTACCAGCTTGTCAAATGTTCGTTTTCTTGGAAATCTGCCTGTAATTGACGAAGACGCTTTTCCGTACTACCCTGAAGGTTTTGCCTATTTCGAGCCTGGAAAAACGGGATGGCCCAGATTGAATACAATACATTTTGTACCCGGTTTTCCTGGACGACAAGTAGAGATGATAGTGAGCTACACTACCAACCTTAACGAAATCACTATCACCGGATATAAAGGGCCGTACCAGGCATTGATAATACCCGAGGCTATCGATGGTGCGCCAGTGACCGGCATCGCATCTTCGGCGTTCAATGGCCGCAGTGGCCTGACGAACATCACGATTCCCAACAGCGTGATCTCCATCGGAATCAGCGCGTTCCAAGGATGCTACGGCCTGACGAGCATTACGATTCCCAACAGAGTCACCGCCATCGGGAGCAGCACGTTCCAAGGCTGCACCGCCCTGACAAGCATTACGATTCCCAGCAGCGTCACCGCCGTAGGGAGCAGCATCTTCCAAGGTTGCACCGGTCTTACGAGCATCACGATTCCCAACAGCGTCACCGCCATCGGAAGCAGCACTTTCCAAGGCTGCAGCGCCCTGACGAGCATCACGATTCCCGCCAGCGTCACTAGGATCGACGATGGTGCTTTTTCTGGTTGTACCAGCCTAAGGAGCGCGACGATTCCCGCCAGCGTCATTAGCATCGGAAACAATACATTCTATGGATGCACTGCTCTGAAGAGTGTTCATTTCCTAGGAAATGCGCCAGCGATTGGCACTGGTGTATTCAACAACGACACCCAGGCCATTGCCTATTTTGAATCCAGTACAACGGGATGGACTGCTCGTTTTGGTGGTATACCAACAAAAATGTTGGTCAGTTACACCGTTGAGTCCAACGAGATTGTTGTGACTGGATATAAAGGCTCCGAAAAAGAATTAACCATTCCCGCTGCGATTGATGGATTGCCGGTGACCAGCATCGCAGCCTTAGCGTTCAATAGCCTCACTGGCTTGAGAAGCATCACGATTCCAAACAGTGTAACAAGTGTTGGGAACTCTGCGTTCCAAGGTTGCACCGGCTTAACGAGCATCATAATCCCGAACGGGGTCACCAACATAGGCAGCGGTGCTTTTCAAAACTGCTCAACCATTAAAACAATTACGATTCCAAGAAACGTCACCAGCATCGCTAACGTTGCGTTCAAAGGCTGCAACGGTCTCACAAACATCACAATCCCGAACGGTGTCACCAACATCGGATACAACGCGTTCCAAGGCTGCCTCAGCCTAAAGAACATAACGATTCCAAGTAGTGTCATCAACATCGAAGTCTATGCGTTCCAGGGTTGTGCCAGCCTTACCAGCGTACATTTCCTTGGAAATGCACCATCAATCGCTAATGGAATATTTAACAACGCTAACCAATCCATTGTATATATTAATCCCGGAACAACAGGGTGGACCACTACTTTCGCTGGTCAGCCAACAAAAATGGCGGCCACTCTGACACAGCCCAGCGTTACGAACATCGATGTCCAATCTGGACAGTTCGGATTCAACGTCACCGGATCTTCCGGGCTTTTATTCGTGGTTGAAGCAACGACAAACCTAGCCCAACCAGATTGGAAGCCATTAATTACGAACACCGTAGTCAACGGTTCCGCGTCTTTCAGCGATCCGCAGTCGCAGGATTTTCCAACCCGCTTCTACCGGATCCGAATGCCATGATCTGGACGTCGAATATTCTAGCGAACCCGGGTTCGCCAAGTGTGGGCAAAGCCTGAGTTTTTTCAGGGATGACGAATCAGCGTAATGGAGTTGCCTGAGGTAGCCTCGATTGCGTTCGGCTTTGAAGCGTCGTCCTGTCGACTTTTGGCCTGAGGTGCGACGGGTATTGTCCCCTGCAAAGACAATGCCGGAGCAGGTCCTCGATGACCCAGTTGCCCGGTCCGAATTTGGAGAAATTGGCGCCGTGGATAGATTGAATGTGCACAGATAGTTTCAAAACACGATATCGGGTGCGCATTCGTCACCCACTCGCTGGAGTTGCCCGTAGAGCGTGCAAAACGCTTCCCATGGGGGCTCACGACAGGGGGATTCGATGCCTCCGGACCAACGCTGGATTTTCCAAGCATCTCCGATTTGTAGGGGGCTATGTACACGAAAAAGCCCGGAAAGGTTTCCTTATTCAATGCAAGCGGCTTGTGTGAAGTGACTTACCGATGATGTTGAGCTGCGTACGGCAGACCAAGTCTTGCCATTCTCAGGGACTGCCTCTGGGCTCAATTCTCGTAGTCGAGGCTGTCTTGGGGCATTTTGAAGTCGTTTCGCGAGTATCCGCACAACGACATCAGGCCGGCAACCAAGCCAGCGATCAGGATCATTGCCACAGCTTTGAAGCACCGAGGGGCCTGCCCCACCGTCATGGTGTCGAAGTCGAAGTCGAGGATGGGTTGTTCGGTTCGTTCATTGGCTGGGATGGTTCCGGTCAGGCAGCAGTTCCTAATCCATTGCCATTGTCGCATGTTCCATGGGGGAAGATCAAGCTCCGGGATGGCGGAGCAACGGGTTCAGCTAGTTGCGCAGGAATCTGCGAAGATCAGGCCTGCTTTTGTCCACATGGGGGCAAACCGGGGAAGAGCGTGCGCTTCGCGACCAGGTCAGTCCTTTGGAACGCTTGGTGCCGCAGGTTGGCCAATGGATCAAAGCCCGTCCTGGGGCAAATACGGCGGTCCACGCAAGGAACGCTAGGCGATTGAGTTTGCGTCTGGACTCCACGAAGGTGGTTCCAGCCTCGATATTTCTGGAGGCTTCCGGGCACGCCAGCCGGAGCAAGTGCCTGCCTGTCCACTCTGGGCAAACCGTCCCTTGACAAACATGCCCGAACAAGACATAGTTAGAGGAAGAATACTGCCAATAGGCCAAGCCGTGACGAGCCAGGCCAGGATTAGCTTTGGCCGATTACCTGTTAGGCGACTAATCACACCATGACACCATTCGAGCATCACATTCGGATACTGAGTCAGCATCAGCAGATTTTTCTAAATTCGTGCTGTGCGTCAGGTATGGAGATGATTCTGAAATTGCACGACAAGATGCTTCCTGACCTCCACGAGATTCAGGAGCGTTACAAGGGACAGCATGATTCAGTAGGATTTGGGAAGCTGGCAGATTTAGAGCCTCATGTGCACGCATCGGACAGTCATTTACAATTTGCTGATTTTTTCCGTGAGACAACGGCAGAGGCACAAGCAGGTAGATTTCCGATATTTTCGACGCGCATAACTTATCCACACCCACAAGGAGGAGAGTTTCTTGGACCTCATCATGTGTTCGTTTGTATTTGGGATGGTTCGCGGGTTCATTACATTTCACGCTCGTTAGACGGTTATCTGATTGCGTTTCAGGATTTACACCAGTTTGTTGCCAAGCTTCGTGTCTTGGATTCGTCAATATCGAGCTTCCATACCGTTCGATATACTTGTTGAGGATTTCTTGTGTGAGAGTCATACAACGTCGCTTAACCATGCGCTGCACCGAACAGCGGGTGTTGCGTCCTCTTTGCAAGGGGGCATCGCTGGCCCCGCTGTCGGTGAGCTTGGGTCGCTAGGCCACATACGCACGCTCCTTTCCGATATGGACGCCAAACAAGAAAAAGAGTTTGAGAGTTTCGGTTGCGCTTCCCGTTGTTTGATTGCTCTCGCAAACGCGAATAGGGCTGGATTGACCAAGGCTACATTTATTGACCGATACGCTCCGAAGTATTGGCGGTATGGCGACCAGTGCGGAGGTTTGACGTTTGACCAGATTAAAGAGGTTGCGAAAGAATTGGTATTGGCGAGAGACATTCCAGACACCACAGATTTTTCGATAGTTAGATGGCATATTAAGAGTCATTCGATTTGTTCGTTATTGGTTTATACTCAGAAACGATATGAGCAAGATGGGAGTTTGTCTGTTTATCACCATTGCGCGATAGTTAATCACAATATTCTGCAAGGGGATGATTTTCTTTATT
>CAIRTT010000275.1 GCA_903881535.1 uncultured Armatimonadota bacterium | reverse complement strand
TCGTTGAGTTTGATAACCCCTGGAAGCATCAGAGACACCGCCTGACCATGCACAACTCCATAACGGGCCGTGAGTGGGTTACCGCAGCCGTGTGCCGCGCCGAGCATGCTCGCTTCAATCGCCATCCCGGCAAGCGTTGCGCCAGCATGCAGCTGCTTGCAGGCTGGAGATGTGAGGATTGCATCCTGAGATGCAAGTTCGACCAGCGCTGGCCAAATGAGTGCAAAGGCATCCATTGCCGCCGCGGTGCTGTCATCGGTTGCCGTCCGTGTAACCGCTGATTCCAGTGCATGGCTAAGGGCATCGATGCCTGCGAGGACCATCACACTCCGTGGGCAGGATACCAGCAGTGACACATCCAGGATTGCCTCTGTTGGGGCCAGACGCTCGTGTCCGATAGCCATTTTTCGATGAGTTTTGTCATCGCTGATGAGCGCGTGACTTTGCACCTCTGATCCGGTTCCAGCCGTTGCCGGGTACACATAGAGTCGCGGGGCATCCACCGGGTCATGCCTGTGAACGGGCCACCAGTCCTTTGGGACACCTCCACCAAATGCGAGAAGGAGTGCCATTTTCGCGGTGTCGATTGTGCTGCCACCACCGATAGCCACGACGCAATCCGCATTTAGTGGCGCCAGGAATGCCGTCGCCGCAAGGACATCCGCCTCACATGGATTCTCATTAATCGTCGTATAGATTCGCAAGCTGCGTCCACAGGAAAACGCATTCAGTGCATTGCGCACGTAGTCAGCGTTAATCAGATTTGGATCAATAAACAAAGCCAGTGAGGAGTAAGTTGATGTGGCAGCATGAAGGGATGCCTCAAGGTCACCGTGTGCTTCGTTCACAGCAGTGACAATCCCGAGGGCAGCTCTGTGGCGAGCAAGCGTAGCGGTTAGTTCGCTGGCTGGTGTTGCCACTGGATACTCCTCCGGCGATACAGGAATTCGAACAGGTTTCCTTCGTGGGGTTGATTCCACTCGACATGACTCGTCGGCAAAACACCAACATTCAGGCGATCAATATGTGGGCAAGCCATGATTTCCTGAAGAAATGCATCATCGTTGGTGATGGCCGTCACGATAAGACTCTGCCCCATCTTCTCAAGCATGTCGCTCTGTGGAGTCTCGATGACCTGCGCGAATGGGAACATGTACTCTTTTCCAGCCATCGGGTGGTCCCACGATGAACAGAAGAGAATCGTCGGATGGAGGTAGGTACAGCCATCCTGCTCAACCTTACGCGGGCCATCATGCTTATCCGCCGAACAGTCGACCGCTCCCGCAGTCTGGAGACCGGCATCGATTGCTGCATCCATCATTTCTGCCATGCGCGGATTCGCAAAGCCGCTGAGGATTGCATCCGGATCCTTGGGTCCCCGTGGGAAGACCTCGGCGACCTTTGTCGCGATGGCTTCTGCGATCTCACGGCCATACTTTGGAACGACTACTGTGGATGCATTGATGCACGAGCGGCCACCATTTGCGGAAATCGAAGTCGCGATGACATCGATGTATTCCCGCCAGTTCTCGATGCAGTCATTTCCGATGATGATTTTTGACCAGCCTGGACCGTGGACTTCGACTCCCGGGTTGGATGCGTACTTTTGAACCGTTCCGACATCCCCGAAAATAAGTGCACGCGTGGATGCATCCATGACCGCAGCGCTGCCCTCGTGGTCTGTTGGGTAGAAGGAAAAGGCTTCGGCGGGGACGCCAGCGGCGATGAAGGATTGGATGATCCGAAATGGGGTCCACGGTTCTTCGCGACCTGGCTTTAGGACAAGAGGTGTTTTCAGGGCAATACTTGGCATCCAGAGGGAGTTCACGCCTGGCGAGTTACTCGGTAGAACGACAGCAAGAAAGTTTGCGGTGGGGAAGTAGGCGACAGGGATGCCGTTTTGCTGGCCATGGAGCTTGTCCAGCACATTTAGGCTGAGCCCACGGCTAAGGCCAGCGAGGATGGTTTCGATTTCGGTAAAGACCTGATGGAGCTTTGCCATGTTGCGGCGCACGAGTGAGTGTGGAAGTCCGCTTGTCTCCGACAGTTGGTGGATGTAATCTTCCGGGGTTTGCAGCTGGTCGCCCACCGGGAGGGTTGACTCCATAAAGTGACGGCCTGCCTCATTGGTCATCGCAACCAGATCTGTTATGGAGAATCCCGCCAGACAGCTACGGTCAAGGCGGCGAAGATCGCGCTTGATCAGCGCTGCATTTGCCTGAGCCACGCGTGCAATGACATCACCGGTGCGAACACTTTTTAGTTCGACATGGTCATAGGATGCGTACTCTACACCCTTGCGGAGGACAGGAATGGTTGGAATGGACATAACGTTGTTCCTTTGATGTCAGGCCAGAACATGGACCTTGGACAGGGTGCGGGCAACCACCTGGCTGCCAAAGACGCTAAGGGATGCATGGGATTCTTCACCCAGAGCCAGAACTGTGGGCGTTCCAGGCTGGGCAGTATCGCTGACGCGAATGACTTCACCTTTTCTGGTGATGTTTAGCATCGCATTTTGCATGTGAATGGGCGATGCGAATGTGGCATCGGCGATTCGCTCTTGATACACCGTCGTCCCGGTTACTGCGTTGACGCGCAGGACGATGCCATTGTCACCCCAGAAAATGGTGTCTTTGCCAATGGTTAGAGGCGTTGGGACGTAGCTTGTTGCACGGTTTAGGGACCACTTCTGTACCGGTGGACCAGATTTGACAAGTTCGAAACCGATTGCCAGACGTGAACCCGCACCGCTACCAGTTGTGACGATGAAAATGTCACCATTTCGGGTGACTGCTCCAACGCAGCGCTGTGTAAAAGGCGACTCTTTGAGCTGCCAGACGAGCTCACCCGTTGCAACATCAAGGGCCGTAAGACCAAACGCCGTGCTTGGAACGATGACCGTTTCACGCCCAGCAATCATTGTCACTAGAGGCGCAGCATAAGGTGCATCCGCAGACATCCGTTTGTGAT
>CAIRTT010000274.1 GCA_903881535.1 uncultured Armatimonadota bacterium | reverse complement strand
GGAACAACGCGAAGATGATGACCTTGCGATCTGTCTCATCCAGTATCTCTTCCAACACGCCAAGCCGTGGGCCAGCATCGAACTCGATAACCTCTTTGTCGTCTGTGTACACAGCACCGCAACTGATCTGCAAGAGCTTACTCACACCAGCGGCAGCGTTGACTGCGCTGATCGTCTCACCAGCAGCTTGCACCAGCATGCGGTCTTTCAACAGGTGGTAGTACTTGGCCTGCTGTGGTGTCAGTGGTACTTCGCGTGTTGTTGTCAGCACGGGTGGCAAGTCAAGGCACTGCGCTTTACTAAAGCGTATCGCTGGTTGCAGTGCTTCGTGTACCAGATCGGCTGCGTTGGCTTTCGGTGCCCACTTGTACAGCGTGATCTTGTTCATCACCTTGTCGCGCCATGACGTGTAGAAGTTGGGCACACCTTCAGGGTTCACGATCTTGGCCAAGCCATACGCATCTGCTGGCGACTGCGATGCTGGAGTACCTGTCATCATCCATACGTGAGTGCTCGGCTTGATGATTGACTTCAGTGCCTTCCAACGTTTGGTTGTCACCGTCTTGTATGCGTTGGCTTCATCCACAATCACCAAATCGAAGCGCCCATCAGCGTTGATCTCATCAGCTATCAGGTTCAGTCCTTCGTAGTTAGCGATGACGAACTCGTAGTCTTGCTGGATCATTTCAATACGCCGACTAGCTTGAGGGTGGTGCGCGACGATGGCAGAGCGATGGATGATGCTGTTGCTCAGGTCAGCCAACCATGCAGACTGCATGATGGACAGTGGGCACAAGATCAAAACACGGCGTACATGTTTAATGCTTATCAGGTAGTCAGCCGCCCACAGTGCAGCAAGCGTCTTACCTGTGCCGGGTTCGGAGAACACAAACGCTTTGCGGTGCATCGTCAAGAACGCTGCCGTCTCGATCTGATGCTGCATAGGCTTGTACCTGCCCGGCCACTTATAGCGGCGTGTGATTGGTGAAGGAACGTCCTTCACCCCGAGGTTGCGTAGCACTCTGCATTCGTCCAGTCCCCAGTAGACAGCGACATCGAACCCACCGTCATCACGTTCAATGACTTTGTGCTTTGGAATGATGCTGTACTTGTCTGGGTTTCTGGTTCTGAATATTAGTGCCTTGTCTTCAAGGATTTCCAAGATGCTTCTCCGCTTGTTTTATTTGTTGTCGCCTTGATTGGCTTTCTTCGCACGCAGTCTCAAATTACCTGTCGTTGACTTACCGCCTTTGCGAAGCGGTGTGATGTGGTCAATGTCTTTACCAGCACGATCAATACCCTTCTTGTCGTATGCCTGCCGCGCACGCTGGCGCTCTGATTGATCGGAGCCGGGGCCGGACTTACCGGTCTCCAAGTCACGTTTGTATTCAGCCTTGTAATCTCTTACTCTCTTTGTTGCCATGATTCACTCCTAATGTTTTGGGTTGTACTCACATGATTTAACTGGGCACCACGGACACAGCGCGGAGGACTTCGGGTTCCACACGCCTGTATCGAAGCACTGCTCTAACTTAGCCACACGCTCGCGGTACTTCCACCACTCAGCATCGGCATCGTCCAGCGCCATGCTGGACTTAACCATATCATTCTTGACCACGAACAGCAACGCTGACTTGACCCTGCGGATGTGCGGGAAGTGCTTGAACACCATCATCGACATCAGCTTTAACTGGTCAAGGTCAGGGTAGCGGTTGTTGCCTGTCTTGTAGTCCACGACAGTGGCGGTCAGGTTGTCGTCGTCAATGATGAGCAAGTCAGCAATACCACGCACCCAGCGTTTCTTCTCATTGAAACTGCACGGCTGGAGATCAGGCATGATGCCCATCTCGTACTCGCACAGCTTCCTGCCCGGCTTGGCCAGCAACGCATCAAGAACTTCTTGAGCGTATGAGAACTGCTTGGGTAGGGGTGTGCCATCCCGTATGTACAGTTCAGCAGCGGTGTGAAACTCCTTGCCGTAATATGTAGCCTCAGTTTCCTGAAACGGGTATTTGTTAAGCACCTTGACTTCGTGATACCTGCGTGGGCATCCTTCAAAATCTTTCAGGGCGCTGTGGCTCCACGTTACTTGTTTCATCAAAACCTCGCTGAGTTGATTGCAATGTTCAAGCGTTTGGCAAAGCCTTCAACGAAGTCCTCACGCTTGTTGAGCTTGTGTTCTTCCATGTCCCGCAAGATGGCGTGAACCAGTTCGTGCCAGAACGTTTCCTTGACATCATCAAGGTTGAACTTGCGCCCAGTCACACCGTTGCGTAAGCCCAGCTTGATCTTCTGCTCAAGGTACATCACACGCCCCATGTCCAGCTTGTCTTGCATGGCTTCAACAACTTCGACTGAGTACCATCGCTCACCTATTTTTATTTTCTTTGGCAGTGTTAATGCTGTCATTGTTTTGCTTCTCCATATCTACGGTGTGCACCACCGTCAGCGGCCAGAGGTATCCCCGGCAAGTACTTCGGCTCCAATGTCATCTGGCCCAAGACCCAAGGCTTGGCTTCAGAGACCTCTGCATCCGGCACCAACACGATCTGTTCATCGTGCACTGTGCCTACCACTGGGTACTTCTTCGATACCCTCAACATTCCATCGGTCATGACAATACGCGCTACGGCCTGCGTAACGTTATTGGTCAACTTCCCTGCATACAGCTTGGTAGCTTTTGGCCCGTATACCCACTGGCTCCTACCTTTGTCATCTTTTGTGCGTTTCAAATCTGGGTAGAGCAAGCTCATCCCGTTTGGCAATTCTATACGCTCTTTGCTGAATGTCAAACACTTGTACTCGTAAACCCTACCCCCATACAAACTGTCCTCGATAAGCTGTGAGCACATATCCCAGAAGGTAGCAACGGGGTGTGCAGTGGCGCGGTAGATGTCGATGATTCGTTTAGCCGCAAGGCAGTGCGTCAACAGCTCCTGCTGTGTACAGGTGTGCGGTATCTCCAGCATCTTGACTACGTTGTCCTCCCAGTCAATGAACTTCTGGGCATAGGCTTGATCGACCCCCAACGCTTTGGCAAACGCTTTGTCATACCGTACCGGCGGCGCACCAAGGAACCCCACAAGAAGCTGGGACGCAAACGAAGCCCAGCCGAGACCGTACCCGCAACCAAGTAACGCGCTCTTAGCAGACTGTCGCAAGTCTGGGTGGCTGACCTTAGTGAGTCCGGGTATGTTAAACATCTGTGCGCCGAAAGCGGCGTAAGGGTCACCATCAGCCCTGAAGATGTCAAGCATCTCGTGGTAATCACTAAGCCACGCGAGGACTCGCGGTTCAATCTGTGATAGATCACCAACGACGAGCTGGTAGCCTTCGGGAGCCATAATCGCTTTGCGTAAGAAACTTCCGCGCTTGAGGTTTTGCATGTTGATGGCGCTTCCCTTTGCCGCCGTCCAGCGACCCGAGAGAGCACCGTAATACGATAGCGGAACCGGTAGTTTGCCGCGCTGACTGATGTCAAGAAATCGCTGTGCCCTTGTTCGTTCTGTCGTGGATTTAACTTTAAGGCGTGCCTCACAAAGGAGGGCAACATCCTCACGTTCACCGTTGAGCAACGCTTGGAAGAGGGCATCATTCTTGGCAAGAGCGAGCGTTTCTTTGCCGGTAGTTTTACTGACCTTAGTCGGGGGAGTAACCCCGAGTTTTTGAAGTACGTCAGCAAACTTCGGGTTCGATGCAAGCTCAGCCTCTTGTATGCCGAGTCGTTGAAGTAATCCTTCACGCAGTTCTCCTTCTTCTGTTAATGCTTTGATGAGCATCTTGCTGTCAAGCTCAAGCTGTGGTCGTGTGTACATCTTGAGCGTCATGTCGATGAGCCGTAGTTCCGACGTAGGGTAGCCTTCACTGAAGCGCTTGAAGATTTCTTCACACAGGTATACATCATGCGCACAGTAATCCGCAAGCGCTGCTTCAATATCTTCTGTAATAACAGCCAATCCATTAGTGGAGTGAACAGCTTGTCCTTTGGCGGGGAGACCAAAGTCGGACGCCAGCTTCGCAAGGGAATTACCAACTTCCACGCCGCGTAAAGCGCGGCCCATTGATAGTGTGTCAAAGATGAAGGCTGGTCGTGCTCCGTAGACCCACTCCATAATGGATACATCGAACTGTGCGTTGTGCGCCAGCACTGCGGTTCGTCCCCAGTTGACTCCAGAAAAGTATTCACGTAGTCCCTCTCCTCCAACCCAGTTAGTTGGGCTATCAGTTCCGAACTCATGTACGCACGCTCCGAACGCCTTAAATCTTGTATCACGTATGTACTCCTCAGTTGTCATCTTTGATAACGTGTAGTCTTTGCTGTCCCACCGAGTTTCAAAGTCGATGGTGACTATCTTGTCAAATGGTTTAGTCAATTAAATGCCTCCTTTGGGGGTGCGCCAATAACGTTCAAGAAGCCGAAAAAATCGTTGGCTTCTAACAGCAGTGCTGACGCCTCCATAGCGTCGCAGTTAAGCGTGACGATACCGCCCAGCTTGTCGCTACCGTGAAACAAGATGACCGCTTGCTTTCCATCAGGGCCGTAGCACTGGACGAGCTCCAGTATCACCATCTTGAAGTGCTGCTTCTCTTCGTCTGACATCAGCGCCAATTTCGCTTCTAGTGTTTGTTCGTCGTGATCCATTCTTTGATCTCCCATAGTTGGTTAATGTTTTCTTCGTTGACGACAAGGGCGTAGCCCCCAGCGTTTTGTATTCTGGTCAACTCACGTTCTTGCAAGGCTGTTGTTGTCCCCCTCCCTGCCTTGCACTCTATACCAAGGAACTGCCCGTCAAGGCATCCGATGATGTCCGGTATGCCAGCCCGACCCATGCCGTTTTGCATAGGTGAGAAATGGTACACCCCCATCTGGTCAAGTATCTCCTTGACCTTCTTCTTTACTTTTGCTTCAGGCGTTAGCGCCATTCTGTACCTCCCTGAGTTTCAGTCTGTAATGGTGCGCTTTGCCTGCATCATCGCTGCCATCTTTGCGTCCAGCACGCATGGCGTACTTGATGACGTTGCCTTTCAGATAGCCGACAAACTCCGCGCGTGTCAGCACCGCTTCCATCACAGCCCACGGCTGTATGGCCATCTCTTTGTAGTGGTTGCCGCTGATCTGTAAGTCGTCAGCCCGTGTGCCGTTGAAATGTTTATCCATGTTCTTCCTCCTCTGTGTCTTCTAGTGTGTGAACGATCTTGTTCTGATCGTGGCGTTTGTGAATGTCTTCAATGACCAGTGGGTCTACGCGCTCGAATGGGTTCCAGTCGTTGTACTCACGCACGCCGTCGTAGACAGGTTGTTGCTTTGCTTGCTTTCTCTTAGAAATTCCCTCAGCCATTTTGTCTTTCCAAGTCTGATCCATTCCTGATACTCCCCTGCTGTTAAACGAACGCCCACTGCTCTGCCGGACTT
>CAIRTT010000273.1 GCA_903881535.1 uncultured Armatimonadota bacterium | reverse complement strand
GGAACTACTCCGGGCAGCTCTGGGCATTTGCAATCGCGATGCAACCTGGTGACATCGTAGTACTGCCCCGCAAGTTGACGTCTCAGGTGGCGCTTGGCCGCGTGACGGGTTCCTACCAGCATAAGCAGGTCGGCACCACCAAGCGTCATGTGCGCGCCGTTGAGTGGGTGCGCCCGGATGTGCCGCGCTCGGTGTTCGGGCAAGACCTGCTGAGCTCATTCGGAGCGTTTATGACGGTGTGCAATATCCAGCGCAACGACGCCGAGGCACGTGTGGCTGCGGTGCTGGCGGGCAAGGCGGACCCAGGCTTCATACCCGTCCCAGGCAAGCTGCCATTGCCGGACAGCGACGGCGACCCAGATACTCCTGCGCAGGGACACGATCTGGCCCTTGCCGCCAACGACCAGATCGTTGCGCACATCCAGCGGCGCTTTCACGGCCATGCGCTTGCCAATCTGGTCAATGCTGTCCTCGAGGCTGATGGCTGGTCTACCAAGCTCTCGCCACCGGGGCCGGATGGTGGCATCGATATCTTTGCGGGGCGCGGACCGTTCGGGCTTGATGCGCCGCGTCTTTGCGTACAGGTGAAGTCGCAGAACAGCCCGGCAGATGTGACGGTCTATCGCACATTGCAAGGAGCGATGCAGAGCTACAAGGCCGAGCAAGGGTTGCTGGTGTGTTGGGGCGGGTTCAACAAGGTCGTGCTGAACGAGGCCCGACAAGGGCACTTCACCGTGCGCCTGTGGGAGAGCCGCGATCTGGTCGAGGCGATCTACCGTACCTATGAGAAGCTGCCCGCCGAGATCCAGGCTGAGCTGCCGCTCAAGCGCGTGTGGATGCTGGTGCAGGAGGGGGACGACGCATGATCACCGACCTCAAGCCCTATGCGGAGTACAAGGATTCGGGGCTGCCGTGGCTCGGGCAAGTGCCGGGGCATTGGACCACGCGAGTATTGAAGCGGTTATGTACCCGCTCAGCGCTTTACGGCGCAAACATTCCTGCGGCAAACTACGTGTCGGCTGGAGTGCGCTTTCTGCGAACAACAGATATCACGGATGAAGGCACCTTGCGTCGCGGTGGGGTGTTCGTTGGAGAGGACTCGTGTCACGACTACATGCTTGTCGATGGGGACATTCTCGTGTCGCGGAGCGGAACAATAGGCAGATCCCTTCGCTATCGTGCAGAAGTCCACGGGCCGTGTGCATACGCCGGCTATCTCGTGCGCTTTGTGCCAAAGCCCATCATTTCTGCGGACTATTTGTTTCACTTCACTAAGTCTTTGGCTTTCGCCGACTTCATACGCGTCAGTGCAGTCTCTTCGACAATTGAGAACGTCAATGGAGATAAGTACGCGAATATGCCCATCCCGCTCCCGCCCCCCTCGGAGCAGGCCGCAATCGTGCGCTTCCTCGACTGGGCAAACGGGCGGCTGGAGCGGGCGATCCGGGCGAAGCGGAAGGTGATCGCGCTGCTCAACGAGCAGAAGCAGGCCATCATCCACCGCGCCGTGACCCGCGGCCTCGACCCCTCTGTCCCCCTCAAGGACTCCGGTGTGCAGTGGTTGGGAGAGATTCCGGCGCATTGGGAGGTGCGGCGGGCTAAGTATCTCTTTGTCGAAGTCGATGACCGTTCGAAGGAAGGGAACGAGACGCACTTAGCAATGAGCCAGCGCCTCGGCCTTGTTCCGAGTGGCATGGTCAATAGCGCCATGCGCTCCGAGTCTTACGCTGGTGCGAAGCTGTGCGAGGAGGGTGATCTCGTTTTGAACCGCCTGAAAGCCCATTTAGGAGTATTTGCGTTGGCTAATCAAGGCGGTGTCATTAGTCCAGACTACTCGGTGTTTCGGAAGAGGGCTGCAATCAGCATGCAGTATTACGAAAGCGTTCTGAAGTCATCGGCCTGCCGTCGCGAGCTACGTATTCGTGCAAAGGGCCTAGTCGAGGGATTCTGGCGACTGTACACGGATGACTTCTACGACATCCGGCTTCCCGTTCCGCCAGTGCTTGAGCAATACGAAATTATGTCAGCAATGTCTGTTCAGACTGCAGGGCTTGACACCGCCATCTCTCGCCTCGAGCGCGAGATCACCCTCCTCCGCGAATACCGCACCCGGCTCGTTGCTGATGTGGTCACCGGCAAGCTCGATGTGCGCGAGGCCGCCGCCGCTCTTCCCGAAGAGGAACCTCTTGCTGAGGTAACTGACTTGCCTGATCTCGATGACGAAATGCTCGAAAACGAAGATTCCAATGACTCGGAGATGCAAGAATGACGTACAACGCAGCACGCGCACTTGAGCTGCTTCAAAAGGGCTCAGGTTATCCCAACGCCACATTCCGCGAAGGCCAGGAAGTTGCGATTAGACACATCGTCGAAGGACGTGGCCGTCTACTCGTGGTTCAGAAGACCGGATGGGGAAAGAGTTTTGTCTACTTTATTGCGACGAAACTGCTGCGCGAGGCCGGAAACGGTCCAGCGCTGCTGATCTCGCCGCTGCTTGCACTGATGCGAAACCAGATTGCTGCGGCTGAGCGCATGGGTGTTCGCGCCGCCACGATCAACTCCGATAACACCGATGACTGGGCTCAGGTCGAGGACAAGCTCATGAGGGGGGAAATCGATATCCTCCTTATCTCTCCCGAACGCTTGGCGAACGAACGCTTCCGTGCACAAGTCCTGTCGGTCATCGCTGCACAAATCTCGATGCTGGTCATCGACGAAGCGCACTGCATCTCAGATTGGGGACACGACTTCCGCCCTCATTACCGGTTGCTGGAGCGCATTGTCAAATCGTTGCCGACTAACGTTCGTTTGCTGGCGACTACGGCAACGGCGAATGACCGCGTGATGAACGACCTTGCCGAAGTACTCGGTCCAAATCTTGGTGTTTCACGCGGCGACCTGAATCGGACTTCGCTGACCCTGCAGACGATTAGCCTACCAAGTCAGGCTGAACGACTCGCGTGGTTGGCTCAGCAGCTGGCCGTACTTCAGGGCCATGGGATCATTTACACCCTCACCGTGCGTGATGCCGATCAGGTTGCAGACTGGCTCAAGACCCGAGGCTTCAACGTTGAGGCCTATACGAGCGAAACGGGCGACCGTCGAGAAGAGCTGGAACAGGCACTGCTCACCAACAAGGTCAAGGCGCTTGTCGCAACGACGGCACTGGGGATGGGCTATGACAAACCGGATCTCTCCTTCGTCATTCATTACCAGATGCCGGGATCGGTTGTCGCGTATTACCAGCAAGTTGGCCGTGCCGGCCGCGCGTTGGACTCTGCCTATGGCATATTGCTCAGCGGTCAGGAAGAGATAGACATCGCCGACTGGTTCATTCGAAGCGCATTTCCAACGCGAGAGGAAGTTGCCGAAGTATTGGGAGCATTGGAAGACGCAGCAGATGGCCTGTCAATTCCCGAGTTGATGAGCCGGGTCAACCTTCCCAAGGGCCGGATTGATAAGACCATCGCGCTTCTATCTCTCGAAGCTCCTGCGCCCGTCGCGAAACTGGGCACGAAGTGGCAACTCACCGTTGCCAAGCTAAGCGAGGCTTTCTGGGAGCGAGCTGAGCGACTCACCGAGCTTCGGCGGGAGGAGCATCGACAGATGCAGGACTACGTTGGTCTGCCTTTCGGGGAGCACATGGGTTATTTGATTAGGGCGCTCGATGGAGACGCATCCTTAGTAACCAAGCCTGCCTTGCCTCAATTGCCAACCGATGTGAATCAGGCGCTCGTAGGAGAGGCCATCACTTTCCTGCGCCGAAGCAGCCTATCGATCGAGCCCCGTAAAATCTGGCCAGCTGGTGGCATGCCTCGCTATGGCGTCAAGGGTGCTATTTTGTCAAATCACCGACCACAACCCGGTAAGGCGCTATGCATTTGGGGTGATGCTGGATGGGGTGGGATGGTCCGGCAAGGCAAACTCCAAGAGCAGAGGTTTAGTGATGATCTGGTCGCGGCATGTACCAAGATGTTACGCGAGTGGAACCCTCAACCCGAACCTACCTGGGTAACGTGCGTGCCATCGCTGCGACATCCGGAACTCGTACCAGATGTCGCGAAGCGGCTGGCTGATGCTCTTGGATTGCCGTTTCATATGGTCATTACAAAACTTCGAGATACTCCCGAACAAAGAACTATGGCTAACAGTACACAGCAGGCCCGAAATCTCGATGGCTCACTGGTACGAAATGGTCAGCCTATTCCCTTTGGACCGGTGTTGCTGGTGGATGACATGGTAGATTCCCGGTGGACGCTAACGGTGGCGACGTGGCTGCTGCGTTCGAACGGAAGTGGAGATGTCTTCCCAGTGACATTGTCTCTAAAGGGACAAGACGAATGATCCGTGCATTGTCTCCAAACACTCAGGCAATTCTTCTTTTGACCGCGCCGCTGATCGCTGGACGCGCACCGGTGTCTCAGGATTTGTTGTCACCCAGTGAATTAGTGAGCCTTGCACGCAAGCTGAACAAGATTCAACACAAGCTCTCAGATCTGTTATCACCGGATGGGGCTGAGCTCATGCGTGCCTGCCAGTCTGGTATCGATGCAGCACGACTGCAACGTCTAATGGGGAGAGGCTTCCTCCTGAGCCAGGTCATCGAACGTTGGCAAGCACGCTCCATTTGGGTGGTCAGTCTCGCGGATTCCGAATACCCACGCCGCCTGAAAGAGCATCTGCCCAATACTGCACCCCCCGTTCTGTATTGTTGTGGTGACATATCATTACTTGCGAGTGGTGGCCTGGCTGTGGTCGGTACTCGAAACGTGGATGACACATTAATCGCCTATGCAAGTGCAGTGGGTCAGCTCACTGCCGAGGCCGGGTTTAACCTCGTATCGGGTGGAGCCAAAGGTATCGATAAGGCTGTCATGCACGGCGCACTTGAAGCGGGTGGTACGGTGACTGCCGTACTCGCCGATGGTCTTGAACGGTCGACAATGAACCGTGACCATCGTAATTTGATACTCGATGGCCGACTTTTACTGATCTCTCCTTACGACCCAAGTGTTGGGATCAACGCCGTTAACACCGTGCAGCGTAATAAGGTTATCTACGCTTTGGCAGATGCATCCTTGATTGTTAATTCAGATCTGAATAAGGGTGGTACTTGGGCCGGTGCCGTCGAGCAGTTGGACAGCGAAAAGCTCGCGCCTGTATATGTTCGATCAACTGGACGCCCTACTCCCGGGCTCGATGCCTTACTCAGCAAGGGAGCAGTCCCATGGCCGAATCCGAAAGACGCCAATGAGCTTAAGGCAGTCTTAATGACTTCCGGACCTACTCAGGTGATGTCTCATCAGTTGGGTCTGACTTTGTTTTCCGGTGAGGGACAGTCAGGTAAGGCGTCAATTTCCACCTTGAGCCCTGAGATTACCCCCCAGCTCGAAGAACCAGTTGAGCCGAAACTAGAGCCAGCTCCAACTACTGTCGATTCACCCGAATCTGTTGCCGTACCAACCACTACTGCGGCTGTAGCGCCGTCAACACCTGCCGACGCTCTGTTTGCGGTTGCCCGCGAATTGATGGTGTCAATGTTGAAGGTACCGATGAAAGACATCGAGATTGCTATGGCGCTCAATATTTCGAACGCGCAAGCCAGAGCGTGGTTGCAACGACTTATCGAAGAAGGCTCAATCGAAAAGCAGAGGAACCGTGCCATTTACGTTAGTAGGAATGACATGTTATTTGGACAACTCTGGCAACCGATTGCGCAATTCCCGGATTGTGAGGATAACAAATGAGTACCGACATCAGTGAGAAGGGCCTCGAGACCATCATCTTCCGCTACATGACCGGCACGGATGGCCTTGCCGTTTTGCCCAATTCAGTGGCAGAGGCACCAGCGCCTTATGGCGGCACCGGGTACTACGCCGGCAGCCCACAGGACTACGATCGCACCCAGGCCCTTGACACAGCGCAGCTCTTCTCCTTTTTGCTCGCTACTCAGCCAGAGACAGTCACGAAGCTTGCGCTCAGTAACGACCCCAAGGACTTCAACCGCCTCAAGTTCCTCACCCGGTTGTCGAGTGAGGTCGGCAAACGCGGCGTGATCGATGTGCTCCGCAAGGGCATCGACCACGGGCCGCTACACATTGACTTATTCTACGGTACGCCTTCTCCCGGCAACGCCAAGGCCGCATCGCTGCACGGCCAGAACCGCTTCTCGCTCACCCGACAGCTCGCCTACAGCACAGATCAGACTCGCCGCTCGCTCGACCTAGGCCTGTTCATCAACGGCTTGCCTATCGCCACCTTTGAGCTCAAAAACAGCCTCACGAAACAGACAGTAGCCGATGCGGTAGAGCAGTACCGCCGCGACCGCGACCCCCGTGAGCCGCTCTTTGCGTTCGGACGCTGTGTGGTGCATTTCGCGGTGGATGACAGTGCAGTAATGATGAGTACTGAGCTCAAAGGTAAGGGCTCATGGTTCCTGCCGTTCAATCTGGGGCACAACGATGGTGCGGGCAACCCGCCCAACCCCACCGGTATCAAGACGGATTACCTCTGGAAAGAGGTCCTTACGCCAGCGGGGCTCACCGACATTCTCGAAAACTACGCCCAGATCGTCGAGGAGAAGGATCCCAAGACTGGTAAGAAGAAGCGGAAACAGGTGTGGCCACGCTACCACCAGCTGCGGTTGGTACGGCAGGCGCTAGCCGATGTGACTTCCCACGGTGAGGGCAAGCGTTACCTGATCCAGCACTCGGCGGGGAGTGGCAAAAGTAACTCCATCGCTTGGTTGTCGCACCAGTTGATTGGATTGAAGCGTGACGGTCGCGAGGTTTTCGACTCAGTTATCGTCGTTACCGACCGGCGCATCCTCGATAGCCAGATACAGGCGACGATCAAACAGTTCATGCAAGTGGGTGCCACAGTTGGCCACGCTGAACGCTCTGGCGACCTACGCAAGTTCATCGAGCAGGGTAAGAAGATCATCGTCTCGACGGTGCAGAAGTTTCCATTTATCCTTGACGAGATCGCTACCGAGGGGGGCAAGACTTTCGCTATCGTCATCGACGAGGCCCATTCAAGTCAGGGTGGCCGGACCTCGGCGGCAATGAGCCAGGCGCTCGGCACACCAGGAGACGACGAGTGCCTAGACCCGGAAGACACGGTGAACGAGGCGCTGGAGAAGCGCATGGCGGCGCGCAAGATGTTGACGAACGCCAGTTATTTCGCGTTCACCGCCACGCCCAAGAACAAGACGCTTGAGATGTTTGGCGAGGCGCTTCATCCAGACGGCGAGGGCAAGGTCAAGCACCGCCCATTCCACACATACACGATGAAGCAGGCGGTTGAGGAAGGTTTCATCGTAGATGTACTTAAGGCCTACACGCCGGTTGACAGCTACTACAAGCTGGTTGCCAAGACTGAAGCCGACCCGGAGTTTGACGTCAAAAAGGCGAAGAAGAAGTTACGTAAGTATGTCGAAAGCCACGAACACGCCATTCGGCTTAAGGCCGAGATCATGGCAGATCATTTCCACGAGCAGGTGATCGCAACCGGCAAGATCGGCGGCGAGGCTAGGGCAATGGTGATCTGCAATGGCATCGCGCGGGCGATCCAATACTTCCATGCCTTCAAGGCTTACCTCGCCGAGAGGAAAAGCCCGTATCAGGCTATCGTTGCCTTCTCTGGTGAGCACGAATACGGTGGGGCGAAGGTGACCGAGACCTCGCTTAACGGCTTTCCCAGCAATGACATCGCCAGCAAGATCCAGACCGACCCTTACCGATTCCTAATCTGCGCCGACAAGTTCCAGACGGGCTACGACGAGCCACTGTTACACACGATGTACGTGGACAAGCCCCTTTCGGGCATCAAGGCCGTGCAGACGCTCTCTCGCCTTAATCGCGCACACCCAAAGAAGCATGACTGCTTCGTGCTCGACTTCCAAAACAACGCCGGGGCGGTGACATTCGCATTTCAGGACTACTATCGCACCACGCTGCTGGCTGAGGAGACGGACCCGAATAAGTTACACGACCTAAAGGGGGCTCTGGACGCTGCGCAAGTGTATGGACCGGATCAGGTAGATACCTTGGCGGCGCTGTTTGTCGGTGGCGCGTCTCGCGAGCAACTTGACCCAATCCTCGATGCCTGCGTCGCCGAATACATCGGGCATCTCGACGAGGACGGGCAAGTCGATTTCAAGGGAAAAGCAAAGTCCTTCTGTCGCACCTATGCGTTCCTCTCGTCGGTTATCACCTACAACAATGCAGGTTGGGAGAAACTATCGATCTTACTCAACCTGCTATTGCCGAAGCTCCCCGCGCCGCAAGAAGAGGACCTAGCCAAGGGCATCCTCGAAGCAATCGATATGGACAGCTACCGGGTCGAGAAAAAGACGGCGCTGAAGATCGCGCTTGAGGACAAGGATGCTGAGATCGATCCCGTGCCGACAGATGCTGGTGGCCGCATGGCCCAGCCAGAAATCGATCGGCTTAGCAGCATCCTTAAGTCCTTCAACGACCAGTTTGGGACACTGTTTGATGACGGCGACCGCATCGTGCGTCGCATACGCGAAGACATCGCGCCCAAGGTGGCGGCTGACGCAGCGTTCATGAATGCCAAGGCGAATACGCCGCATACTGCGCGGATTGCCCACGATCAGGCTCTTAGCAAGGCGATGCAGCTACTGTTGAAGGATGATACGCAGGTCTATAAGCAATTTGTGGAAAATGATTCATTCCGGAGGTTCGTCGGGGACATTGTGTTTGGTTTGACTGCGTAAGCGGAAGTTTTCTTTAGGGGTGATTGTTAGCAAGTTAAGTCGAGTGCTACATCCACAACCCCTACTTCCCAGCCTTCAAATACTTGTCAAACCATGCAAACAGCGCCGCATCTGCGACCTTGGATTGCTCGGCGTTGAAGCCGTGCCCGCCGCCGCTAATCGTTGTCAGCTCCGCCTCGCAGCCCGCCGCTAAGAGGCGATCCACCATCCAGATGGACTGCTCGTAGGCCACATACTTGTCCTGCGTCCCGTGGATACAAAGCGTCGGAGGCGCGCTCGGTGTCACCCAGTAGAGCGGGCTGGCCTCCAGATGCCGCTTGCGCTGCTGCTCAACATTCCCGCCAAGGAACAGCGGAAGAACCTCCGCCGCATCCACGCTCTTGCCATACGACTTCGTAAAGTCACTTGGGCCATACACATTCACAACACACTGCACCGCACTCGACTGGCCCGCGTTACCGCCATCCCCTTCGATGGCTGCAACATCGCCCGTCACGCCAAGATAAAGCGCGAGGTGACCACCCGCCGAGCCGCCCGTAACCCCAATACGATTCGGGTCAATATTGTATTTCGCCGCATTCGCACGAAGCCAACGCACTGCCGCTTTGACATCGTGGACGGCTGCCGGAAACGGATACTTCGGCGCCAGCCGATAGCTCACCGTAACCGCCACATACCCGCGCCCGGCGAGCTGTTGGATGAGGCCAAGGTAGCCATCCCGCGACCCCGCGCGAAACCCGCCGCCGTGAATGCAAATAATGGCTGGCAGGGGCCCACTTGCGGCACTAGGACGCGCCATATCCAGCTGCAAATGCTGGTTGTCCGGGTTGGAATACTCAATCCCTTTCTCCAGTACGACCTGCGCATCCACACGTCCCACGAACGAAACCAGAGTCGCCACCACCGCGAAAAACATCGCCAAATGCTTCATCACGAAACCTCCTCCGGATGCCGCGCGCCACCACTTCGTGAACGCAACATCACCCAGCCGAGCAAACTCACCACTGTCGTTAAAATCGTGCCAACAATCGCCGCCTTAGGGTCATCGTTGTACACACTGAACCCAATAAACGCATAGCCAGCGATAAAAACCGCCGTCAACACCTTCAGTTGCAGCGTCACCGGCAGACGCTTCGCGAGCACGAAAAGCGACCCCGCCGCGAAAATCATCCCGATACAGTCCAGAAAAATCGTAAATGTCAGCAAGTGCTCAAACGACTTCCCGACGAACACACTGGCAAAGGACCCCGCGGCAAAAATTGAGAGCGCACGCGGATCCACATGCCGGGACTTGTCGGTATGCGTAAACCACTTAGGCAACACGCCATCCTCGCACATCGCCGTCATCACGCGCGGATTCGTCATAAAGTTGACATTAATGGCGCCGCAGACCGAGATAAACAAAATCGCCGCGAGAATCTTTCCGCCGAGCGGACCCATCAGGTTCGTCGCGACCACGGATGCAATATTGTCCGTTGTTTTCAGGGCTTCAAACCCGATGACATGGACGTAGGCGATATTTGTGAGGATGTAAATCGCCATCACGAGGAACGTCCCCAGCATGATGGCCTTTGGGACCTGTTGGCCACGCGCATCACTGTCACCGCCAAAGTTAATCGACTGCTGATAGCCGCCATAGGTGAACGAAACCGCGATCAGCGCAATCCCAAGCGCGGCAAGCGGCGAGTGGTTGACCTTCTCTGTGATAACGGCCACCGCATTGGGAACAGGTGCACTTGGCAGCATCACCAAACACAAAATGATCACTGCGATGGCAGCGAGCTTGATGCCAATCATGATGTTTTGCGTCGTCGCGCTGGTCCGGAGGCCAAGGAGGTTGACGATGTAAAAAACGATGATGCACCCGGCTGCGATGGCATTCACAGGGAAGCCTGGGAGGACGCCATGGATGTAATCGGCGCCGATCAGCGCGACTCCCCCGATGGTCACCGAGTTTGAAATCAGCGTTACGGCATTAATGGCAAAGGCGATGGCGGGTGAGTAAGCCTCTGAGAAGATGCGGTAGTAGGCTCCCGTCACGGGGAGGCGGCGGCCGAGTTCGGCGAAGGTGCGT
>CAIRTT010000272.1 GCA_903881535.1 uncultured Armatimonadota bacterium | reverse complement strand
GGTCGGACAGTGAATGTCGAATGTAGACCAGGGAAATCCTTTGATTTTGGGGATGGCAAGGGACGTAGCAAGACGTACACAACCGTTGCTGGCGAGCTCGGCTTAGTGTTGGATGGACGCGGTCGGCCGATTGTTATCCCAGTCGAGGATGCTGAGCGGGCATCAACGATGCGGCGCTGGCTTGAATCCATGGGATTAAGTAGTTCCTAAATCACCTGTTTTTGCGTACGGAATTTGCCGATATCTAACGCGTGGGTATTCTACACAAAGCCAGACAGGCATATCTGATTGCGAAGGGGAACTGGGTTTTCCGGGGATGTGTAAGGCCATTTTCAAAAACAGCCGTAGATGGCAAGGTCATCGTACGGAATCGCTCTCGCATCACTATCGGAGAAAAGTTCCGCGTCTTGGCGGCGCACGTTCCGGTAGAGCTAGGCGCTGGGGAATATGGACGCATCACCATTGGTGAAAATACATTTTTCAATTCTGGAACCTGTATCGGCAGCCTTGCATCGATTACAATTGGCAACAATGTCGCGATTGGCAATTATGTCCTCATCATGGACTCAGACTTTCATAATCCGATTGACCACACGCTCCCCGGTGCAAAAGCGCCAATCATCATTGAGGATGATGTCTGGATTGGAGCACGGGTAACAATCCTAAAAGGTGTAACGATTGGAAAGCATGCCGTTATAGCTGCGGGTGCTGTGGTGACAAAGGATGTTCCGGCGGGTGCTCTGGTTGGGGGAGTTCCAGCAAAGCTGATTCGCTTTCTCCATCAAGAATCAGGAACACTAGGCAGCTCCTGAGTTCCACGGTGCCTTCTTGAGCATCAATGTCATTGGGCAGATTCCCGTGATGGCGTCAAGCATCAGGCCAAAAGCTGGTAAACACGCCAGATAAAACCACCCAGCATGTCCGGTTAAGCCCATCGACAGGGCAGTTATAAGCATTATCCCCGCGACCAAGTGTGTCTGGCGACGAAGCTTACTATCTGATGTCTGATGCATATTCTTGTTTTCCTTTTCAACTGGTAATCCCGCACGAATCCATGCCGCTGTACCACCATCCACGTTTGACAAACCATGGAAATCTCGACTCAGCCCTTCGCAAGCAAGCTGGCTTCGACCGCCACTCTGACAGACAATTGCAACCGTAGTCGTTGGTAGTAGCTCACTTAGGTGACTTCTAAGCGGGGCACCGTGAAGATTCAACGCATTTGGGATGTGTCCGCGATTGAATTCTGCACTCGTCCGGACATCGATGATGACCAAATTCTTGCCCTGCAATGTCATTGCGTGTAGTTCCGAAACGGAGATGTTCTTGATCGACATTTTCTTGCTTTCCGGCTCTGTGTGAACCTGATGTAGACACAGAGCACGCCTTGTCAGCAGAAGGATTCAAAAATTTCGGATACGAAATAAATCGTGTGGAATAACGCACTTAGATACGCACCGTTCCAATGAATCCTTTTGTGTAGGGCAATCACTCTGTTGTTACATCGCGATGTAGTCCTCTTAGATACATCACTCAGATTAGGAACAGAACCGTGATTGAACGAGCTCAAAACCAGTGGATTGGATGGCCAGGTCTACCTTTGCTGGCAAAAGTGATGACCATCAGTGCGTTGACATCAATGATGATGGTGGTGTCAGGGTGTAATGCAAACAAATCCGAGGCCGTAAAGAAAGCTGAGACTGTTCAAGAGATTGCCGTATCAACCAGGACGGTGGCAGAAGAGTCTATTGATGTCGTTCGGGAACTACCTGGGACGACAAGTAGCGAATTCCATTCGGTGCTGGCTGCAAGTGTTTCTGGCCGGGTGATGTCGGTGAGCGTCACCGATGGCTCGTCTGTACAGCGCGGTCAGACCCTGGTGCAACTTGATGCCAGGCACCTGATCGCCGGAAAGCAATCCGCGATTGGAACACTGGGACGCTCACGAGCAGAGGTTACGAAAGCAAAATCAGCGCTTGAACTTGAGAAAGCATCCAGCTTAGCGCGGGTAAAGGATGCAGAAGCAAGCCTCTCTGGTGCAAATGCATCCCTTGCAATCGCAACGGAGCGTCGTAGCATCACCGCCGAAGGCGCGCGAACCCAGGAAGTTGCACAGGCACGGAGTGCTGTTGTCCAGGCGGATGCAGCCGTCCGGCTTGCCACGCTTGAAAATGACCGTATGCGTGGACTCGTGCGGGCGGGTGCCGTTCCGCAGCGGGACCTTGACCGAGCGTCAGTCGCACTTGAGCAAGCTACGGCACAGCGCAATATCGCGAGGCAACAGCTTGCTTTGCTTGAAGAAGGGGCACGACAACAGGAACGAAGCGCATCTTCGCAAGCGGTCGTAGCCGCCGGGGCCGCTGTCCGACAATCCGAAGCAGGTGTTGCGGCTGCCAAAGCCGCACTTAAGCAAGTGCTTGTTCGCGAAGCCGATCTCGCCGCTGCCGGTGCAGCCGTCGTAAGTGCGCGTGCAAATGTCATCGATGCTGATGTTTCGCTTGGAGATGCTGTTATCAAAGCACCGTTTGCAGGCCGGGTCGTAAAGAGACTTGTAGATCCGGGAACGATGGCAGCTCCTGGGATGCCATTGATCGAAGTGGATGGCGGACGCCCGAGCTTTGACACCGAAGTCCCTGAAGCGCTCATCAATCAATTCAAGCTTGGGCGCAAGGCGACCGTGACGATTGGTTCCGTTCAATCTGGTGAACTGGTGGGCACTGTGAGTCAGATCACTCCTCAGGCGACTGGAGCAACACACGCCTACAAAGTACGAATGGCTCTTCCGGATACATCGAATGCGATGAGTGGACTTTACGGAATCACACGTGTCACACTCGCAAAGCGCAAAGCGATCATGGTTGATGAGGCATCGATTCAGCGCCGTGATGGACTGAGCTACATCTTCATCGTTACACCTGGAGGAGTGATTCAGTCACTGTTGTAACCCTTGGCACACCGATAAACGAACGCGTTCCTGTCGAGTCTGGACTTGCTGTCGGGGATGTCATCGTCCGTGAGCTCGTACCAGGATTGATGGATGGTGTTCGTGCAATTGGAGGCAAGCAATGAACCGGGGAATTGCCGGCAGGCTCGCCAGCGCCTTTGTCAACAGTAAGCTGACGCCACTGCTCATCCTTGCCAGTCTGGTGATGGGCATTTTTGCAGTAATCAAAACCCCAAGGGAAGAGGAGCCACAAATCATCGTCCCGATGGCGGATGTCCTCATTCAGTTTCCCGGAGCTAGCGTCAAAGAGGTTGAGCAGCGTGTGACATCGCCTCTGGAGAAGCTCATCTGGGAAGTACCAGGCGTCGAATATGTTTACTCGACATCTGCAAGTGGCCGCTCAATGGTCGTCGTGCGCTTTCTTGTAGGTCAGGATCAAGAGAAAGCATTTGTACGGCTTCGGGAAAAGATTGCCGGTCATGCAGATCTGATTCCAACTGGTGCGACGCAGCCCATCATAAAGACACATTCCATTGATGATGTAGCTGTTTTGGCACTTACACTCCACTCTGATACCGCATCACCTGTTGTTCTTAGACAAGTCGCATCACGTGTTGAACAGGAGCTGAAATCTGTCCCTGATGTTGCGGAAACCCTGATCACCGGTGGGCAGAAGCGTGAACTTACGATCACCGTCAACAAGGCTGTCCTTGCCGGTTACGGACTTGACATCACGGCTGTCAGTGCTGCACTGCAGCGGACGAATCAAGAACTGGAGCTAGGGAGCTATTCAGAACAGTCGAAGAGCGTGACTGTGCGTGCAAACGGCTTCTTCCGTTCGGTTGATGACATCCTGGATGTCAAACTCACATCAACGAATGGACAAGTGGTGGCAGTGCGCGATATCGCCACGGTTACCGATGGCCCTGCCGAGGCAGTCAGTTATGTGCTCTTTGGAAATGGAGCAGCATCCAGAACAAATACAGCGCAAAACAAAGTCGAAAATGCGGTGACGATTAGTGTTGCAAAGCGACAAGGGGTCAATGCGATCGATCTTGTCCATGGAGTGATGGCAAAGGTTGAGCGGCTCAAGGGACGCGTGATTCCTGGAGATATCAAGGTCACAGAGACGCGTAACTACGGTGAGACATCCGCAGAAAAGTCAAACGAGCTCCTCTTTCACATGGGTATCGCCGTTGTCTCGGTGACCATCCTGATTGCGATCGCACTCGGTAAGAAAGAGTCGCTGGTGGTTCTTACTGCCATCCCTGTCACGCTCGCCCTGACCCTGCTCGTCTTCTATCTCTATGGCTACACGCTAAACCGAATCACACTCTTTGCACTGATATTTTCGATTGGTATTCTTGTCGACGATGCCATCGTGGTTGTCGAGAATATCGTCAGGCATCTGCGGATGCCGGATGCACAGAATAGGGGCTTGATTCAGACAGCAATCGATGCTGTTGACGAAGTTGGAAACCCGACGATTCTTGCAACATTCGCTGTGATTGCCGCCATTTTGCCGCTGGCGTTTGTCGGTGGCCTGATGGGGCCGTACATGCGACCGATTCCGGTCGGGGCAAGCGCTGCGATGGTGTTTTCTCTCCTGATTGCGTTCATCGTGACACCTTGGGCGGCCGTGAGAATCCTTCGTAAGGAAGGTAATGCGAAAGCATCGGCTGGTGGTCATCACGGAGAGGGTCCGGAAGATAGGCTTACGCTTCTCTATCGTCGCATCATGCTGCCATTACTCCGAAGCTGGAAGGTGCGGTCTGCATTCTTTGCTGCTGTCGGGATTATGATGGCCGGGGCGATGTACCTGCTGGTGAACAAATCCGTCACCGTCAAGATGCTTCCCTTTGACAACAAGAACGAGTTTCAGGTGATTGTT
>CAIRTT010000271.1 GCA_903881535.1 uncultured Armatimonadota bacterium | reverse complement strand
TTAGACGCACTAAACGGCAGCCAAACGGATTGGCTGCCGTTTTTGCTGACTTGGCACGATGAAAAAAGAGACCAAACGTCACACCTATTACTTAGGGGCAACCGCGAGAGATCTGACGGTAAATCACACTTTTAGTGTTTTTCAATCATAATTGACCAAATATTAATGTTAATTAAAGTTACTTCAACATACTTGATTCACCATACACCTACTGACATTAAAAGTTTATAAAAGTTTAGTCGCACTGTGAGTGCTATTGGTACAAATACTGGCCTAGTATCGCCTCTGTGCCAGTCTCTACTTTTGATAGGAACTAGCAACAAACACAGGGAAAACACAAAATTGAAAATCAACATTGTTGCGCTTGGCTTTGCCGCGCTTACAATCTCCGTCGTCAGCGGATGCTCCACCGGAACCGTCAAGGGTGAGCTCAAGCTGAGCCCAGCAGGATCCGTCCTCGCAACCCCAGCCGGCATCAACGCAACGGCATCACGTATCGAAATGGAAATCGAAGCCAAGATCAAGACCGTCGGCTCCGTCAGCGGTGCAGGCAATGCATCCGGTGAAGTCGAGTTCAAAGACAAGGCACGCGACATCGAGTTCGAAGGCAAAGTCGTTTACGGCGCAGCTGGCGAAGTCACCGTTGGCGCAGCATCCAATGCAGTCAACGCGATCACCGGGGCAGCTACGGTTTCATCGGCCCAGCTGTCGGCACAGCATGTTGTCAACACTGACAAGCTCCGTGGCGCAATCTTCCTCGGAACCCTTGGGGAAGAGAATGAGACCGACGATGCACATAACAACCTGTTCAACTCAGGTGTCTTCTTCACAACCATCGTTGACTTCCCAACTGTCAACCTGACCGGCCTCTTCAGCAATGAATCGCTTTACGTCAGCAAGTTTGTGACGTTTGGCGCATTGAACGATGCAGTCCTCGGTGGAACCGGAACCCCTGCAGGCTACCTCGCAGGTGGCTTCTCCAAGGGTGACAAGCTCCGCTGGAAGCTTTCGAGCAACTAGTTACAAGCCCGTTGGATCCCCATGGCATTTGCTGTGGGGATTCGGCAATTTCATCCTCACCTACCTTCGCACCCGCACATCCCTCGGGAAAACCACCCATGCTGCAAACTTTCGCTCTGATATCTCCAATATCCCTCCTGCTCACACTGCAAGGTACTCCCGCATCGCAATCGATGGCAGACAAGCTTGGCTTATCTCCAGATCAACGGCGCAAGATTGAAACGATTCAAAAGAAGTACGATCCGATCAACAAGCGTATTCAGGACAAATATCAGCCTCGGATGGAAGCGATTGCACGCAAGTACCAAAAGGAAAGCCTGACGGGAACCGTCGAGAACTCTCCGGTTGCCGAAGCACGCCGCAAGGTTGTGATGTCTAAGTTCCGCAAGGAGCTCGAACCGATTCAGGCAGCCGCGATGCGTGAGGCTGCACCAATACAAAAGCGCGCCCAGGATGAGCTGATGCGCGTCCTAAACCCTAACCAGCAGACGATGCTGAAGAAGCTTCAGGAAGAAAACAAGGATGACAACTAGGATGAACTATACGCTCCCATCCACGTTCGCTGTGGCACTTACCCTACTAGTCAGCGCAGCCCTGCTGTCAATCCCTGCCGTGGCTCAGGATGTCACTCCTCCCCCGTCGGTTACCGACAAGACGACACAAAAAGATGTCGACAAAATCCGGAACAGTGTCACGCGGATCCAGGGCATCGGGATGGAAGTGCTAGGCAAAACAACCCAGCTCCAGCAATACAAATTCCACGGAGCCTTCGCGCTCACGAACAGCGCATCCCTTCGAAACATCAACGACAACACCGGCTACGCCTTCACCAACCAAGGCGGATCCTTCGCACTGAATTCCGCCGAAATCAGCATCCGCAAGGAAGCATCCGGTAACGAAGACCCAGGCTTCTACGTCCGCATCATGGATGGCGAAGCCAAGCAGCGCCTCCTCCGCGGCGGCCTCAGCCTCGCGGAAGTCTATGGCTTCCGGTCGGTCATTTCGCGCACCGCTGAGACCAAATACGAGGTTGGTCAGTTCCGGCCGTTGTACACCTATGATGACATCGGGGTGGATGCCTTTGTCTCAAAATCATTTGCCTTCCAGTACATGACGCCCGTTCTGGTGCGTGGTGTTCGTATCCAAAAGGATGCTCTTACCGGAAGCAAGACAACGTTTCAGCTGCATAATCCACTCGTGGATGGCAGCTTTGCAAGTCAGCAAACCAGTGTCGCGATGACGGTTGACACAACCAATGAAGCCGGGACACGGCGGCGTGCAGCATTTGCGGTCACGGCACCACATAGCAGCGCAGCATCGACATCGTATTTGGCTTCCCTCACCAATGAAACCCCTGCCGCTGGCCTAGGGCTTGTGCGAATGCAGCTACAAGCGAATGCGGCAAAACCAACGGGTGGCGACTACGATGCCAGCTATGCAGCTGTCATCCAACTCTTGACGCCGCAACGCAGAACAGGCCAGTTTGGCTTCCGCTTGGAGACACTGTCGCTGACTCCTGGGGGTGTCTCATCATCTGTGATCGGAACAACCATGCCAAGTGGCTCCGCAGCGCGTGTCGGAAGCATCAGCCTCTCGTTCATCACACCGGATCTAACCAAAAAGGAACGTACCGTGGTCGAGCTCCGCTACCATGCTGCATCACAGGCGATGTTCGCAGCCGGCACGCAGCGTACCCAGCTTGTTCTGTCTGTTGGCCACTCAGTGGTGTTTTAAGTGACTTCTGTGCATCTAACCCGGTCATTCCCCCTGTATTCCCAACAGGATTTCGTTGAAGTTCTTGAAAATGCCGCAAACCCTTGATAGTATTTTGTCGCGGTC
>CAIRTT010000270.1 GCA_903881535.1 uncultured Armatimonadota bacterium | reverse complement strand
TCGTCGCATCACTTGCTGGCTCGGGTGGCATGGGTGAAAAACAGCTAACGGCCCTCGAACAGCTGGTTCAATTACTGCCAGAAGATGCAGACTTTCTGGAAAAATATTGCCAGTCCCTTCTTGAGCGTAAGCGCGATGCAGATGCTGGCATATATATAGACCGCTTTGTGCGCCTAGCACCAAACAGCCACCTTGCGGCGACCTATCAGGGGATTCTGGCTTACAGACTAGATGCATCCAAGGAAGGCTCCCAAAAGGCCATCGCACACTTTAAGCGCGCTTTGGAGCTGGAGCCCCAAGCCCTATTCCCAAGGCTTTACCTCGGAAAGCTATACCTCCGTGTTCGCGACACGAAACAAGCCGTCGTGATCCTCGAGGATGCTGCTAAAAAGATGCCCCGTAAGATGGACATCCAGTTTGAACTTGCAAATGCCTACACACAGGCTAAGCAGCCCGCCAAAGCCAAGCTGGCGCAGGGGCGTTTTGAAGCCCTTCGCAAAGACAATGACAAGATGCGTAGCCTGATGAAGCGCTGCGCAGTTGACCCAAAGAACGCAGCGTTGTTCAAAGAAACCGGACTGTTCAGTCTGAGCATCGGGAATACGATGAATGCCCGCGTTTATCTCGACCACGCCGACAAGCTGACACCCGGCGACCCGCAAATCGAAGCCGCTTGGAAACAACTCGAAAAGCTTGAGACGAATCGACACCTCCTAATGCAAAAGCTTTCGGCGATGCGAACAGCTCCCCAGAACGCCGCGGGAGGTTCCCGTTGAAACAGTATTACGCACCTCCAGTAATCCTTGCATTTGGCATTTTCATGCATGGATGCTCACCCGCAACCAAGGTTTCGACTCCAACCGAAGTTCAGTACAACGCGTATCCGTCATCTTTGTTTGTGGATGTAGCAAAACAAGCCGGCATCAACTTCACAGCCGATACAGGCATAGGCGGTAAGCGCCTCTACTTTATTGAGAGCACACCGGCCGGCGGCGGGTTTATTGACATTGACCGTGATGGCAACCTTGATGTCATCCTTCTCCAGCCGGGAGCATCATCAGTCGATCAGCTCAAAGGCCCACGGGCGTTGACCGGACTCTTCCGAAACCAAGGGGATGGCACATTCACCGAAGCGATCAAAGGCAGTGGTCTAGACAAAGACCTCGGTTTTGCCCATGGAGTTGCGGTCGCCGACTACGACAACGATGGCTATAGCGACATCCTGATCACCGCTTACCCGCGTAACTTTTTGTTCCGAAACCTTGGCGGTTCGGGAAAGTTTGAAGATGTCAGTGAGCGAGTTGGCCTCTCAAAAACGCATAGCACGGGGTTTGCGACAAGCGCGGCATTTGGTGACATTGATAACGATGGCCGCCTAGACCTCTACATTTGCTATTATTCCCCTTGGACGCCAGAAACGGATAAGCCGTGCAAAAACGCGCAAGGCACACGGGATTACTGCACACCTGAAATCTACGATGCTGATACACATCGGCTTTTCCGAAATACGCCAAAGGGCTTTGTCGACATCACAAAAGCAAGCGGCATTGAAGTAAACAAGGGCCGCGGGTTGGCGGTAGCCTTTGTCGACTACGATCAGGATGGCAAGCAGGATATCTTTGTCGCCAATGACCTCTCCCCAAGCTTTCTCTGGCATAACAACGGCGGCTTGAAGTTCACCGATAAGGCCGTTGAGGCCGGGTGTGCTTACTCAGAAAATGGCTCGCTCATGGCTGGAATGGGTATTGCAATCGCAGATTACGATAGGTCTTCCCGCCCGAGTATGTTTGTCACGAACTTCGCCGGGATGCCGAACACGCTGTTCAAGAACATCGGGGATGGCTTCTTCGAAAATGCCGCTGACACCAGTCGTATCGCCCAGGCTCACATGAAGTATTTGTCATTTGGGTGTGAGTTTCTCGACTACGACAATGATGGCTGGCAGGACTTGATGACGGCGGATGGCCACGTTCAGCTGAGCGTGGATACAAAGCAATCAGTTGGCGTAAAGCAAGCGAAACGGCTTTATCGGAATGCTGGGAATGCGACATTTTCGCCGATTGAGGCTCCGGAAGCTCTTGGGCCGCTCGCGGAACCGGTCATTTCGCGTGGACTCGCGACCGCAGACATTAACAATGATGGTTTTATCG
>CAIRTT010000269.1 GCA_903881535.1 uncultured Armatimonadota bacterium | reverse complement strand
GCGTATCTTGCCCCTGGTAAGGTCATCGGAAATATGCAACAGGCTATCAATCCTGAAATTGCTAAGATTAATTTTGGACGAGCAACCTATTCATGGGGTGGTGAAGCAAACACGATGGCAGAGGAAGGCGTCTTTATGGTCTCTGCCCTCCTACTGGCTATCGGACTTGTCTACATCCTGATGGCAGCGTTGTTCGACAACTTGCTCTATCCCCTCGTCATCATGCTGTCGATTCCACAGGCACTCGTTGGCGGCTTGCTTGGACTCTTGATCACTGGAAAACCGTTGTCCATCATTGCGATGATTGGTGTGATCATGCTGATGGGCCTCGTAACCAAGAATGCCATTTTGTTGGTCGACTTCACGAACAACTTGCGGCGCCAAGGAATGGACAGATTTGAGGCGCTGCTTGAAAGCGGTCCTGCACGTCTGCGCCCTATTCTCATGACATCCCTTGCCCAGATTCTCGGTGCATGGCCAGTCGCAGCGGCTCTTGGTCGTGGGTCAGAGTTCCGCCAACCCCTTGGCATTGTTGTCATGGGTGGCTTGATCCTCTCAGGACTTCTAACTCTGTTGGTCATTCCATGTACGTATATTCTCTTTGATGACATCAGCCTATTATTTTCACGAAAACGTCGACGCTCCTGATGGAAGGGTTTCTTGCGCTCCTCTCAGGGATTCTCTTTAGTATCGTGATCTGGGCGATCGCAAAGGATCGCATTGACACTGTACGTGAGCGGGATGCCGAGCAACAGCGTCGCCTAACCTTGGTGGCATTGCGTAAGCAATACATTGAGGCATCAGATGATGTTCCGGATGCTTGGGACAGGTTTGGAGATGCTTTACGCGCCGCAGAGCAACCCGATGATGCGATTGAAGCGTGGATAAAGGCCGAGGAGACTGCCAAGGCACGAGGGATATTTGTGTCGACGGACACGAGTCGAAAGATCAGGTTGGCCCAGCTGGACATCGCCCAGCGGGAGAGGCCTGGAGCCTTCGGGATGACCGTTCACACTCGCGAGCAGATATGCCGCACGTGTGGTCGCCTGAATCCAGCAAATGCATCAACTTGCACAACGTGCGATGCCGCGCTAATGGCATCAACGATGGCTGCGACGACGCGGGGAGCTCATCGGACCGAGCTGATTAGTGAAATGTTGCCACATCTATGGATTTGGGGGGTTTTGTTACTGGCGATTGGTCTTGCAACATTCTTACCCATTGAAGTCCGGGGAGTTTTGGGAATTGCCACACTGGCTGTTCTGCCGTTTTGGTGGCTAAAAAAGTTTGGTGAAGGAACAGCCTAAGCGAGATCCGTCTCGACCTGCAGTCCTACCGCACCAATAATAGATGCGACTCGCTCACATTTGTCTCTATTCGAACGAAATACAATCGCTCTTCCATCAAGGTGAACCTTATACGCCAGAAATTCGGCAACATCTTCCGTGCAACCAGTGGCTCGTTGAAGCACCTCAATCACATCTTCAAAGGTATGACAATCGCAGTTGTACAGGATTACAACCCAGTCGCCATCCCCGGGTAACTTGGATTGCAGTGACTTCTCAGACATCACGTCCGGGAGGGCTACAACACTCGAACTGGAATTCAACTCAACCATTCTGAGGCGGAGTCTACCACAAGCCACACGTGTTCAGAAGGGTATAATCGGTGTATCTGGTAGTAATGAAGGAATCATAAAATGCCCATCGTAACCATTGAAGGTATTGGTCCTGTTGAAGCTGAGCTCGGTCGCAAGCTCGTAAATGTGATTGAAGGTGCTGGGGTTGATATCCTCCACCGCTGCGGTGGTCGGCCAGCCTGTACAACTTGTATGGTCAAGGTCAAAGCTGGAGATGTTTCCCCGATGGAAGCAGCTGAAGAAGAAGCTCTCGAAGAGCCTGAACTGATCGAAACCTGCAGATTGTCCTGTCAGATTCGCGTCGCATCCGATCTAACAGTAGAGGTCATTCACACGGTCACCAATTCTGGAAAAGACGGCGCAGGCCCAACAGTAACAGAATAAATCTTTCGATTTCCGAAATGAAGTGGATGGAGGTCGACTCCATCCACTTTTTGCATTTACAGCTCGTCGTTATGGAAGAACTCAAGAACTTCGCCATCAGGGCCTAGGAAAAATCCGACCCGTATTGTCTTTCCGTTCACTTCAACGCTCTTTGGCTCTATCGTAATCGTACAGCCCAGCGATCGAACGACTTCGATGTCTGCATCTACATCGGTTGAGCGAAGCGCCAAATGGAAGAACCTACCTTCCGCCGGTGGATTCTGCTCGGGCACGCTTGCAAATAGCTCAAGGTAGTTGCCATCACCTAAGTCGAGCAAAGCAATCCGTCCGCTACCTTCACCCCACGAATGCGCTACTGGAAAACCCATTCCTTCAGTGTAAAAGAGTAGACTCTTGTCAAAATCTGATGCTCTAAGAGCGACATGATGAAACCCACATCCACTAAACTTCCGGTTTGTTCCTGCCATATAAATTCCTCCTAAAAAGTCTTTGTTATCTTATCGGTTCAAGTCTAACGACTGTCTTTTGACGAAGCTCCGGCGTTGATATTTGCGTGTCGAGAACCCATGGGATTACGGTGTTTGCTGGCCAATCTGCGCTGACACGAAGTGTCCTGTCACGTACACGTGTGCCGCTTGGTTCAACGACCCTCACCTGAAGCGCAAATCTACCACGGACACCTGATGTTCCTGTGATCTTTGCAAATCCGAACAGTAAGCCACCGTTTCCCCAAACCACATCGGTTAATCTGATTCTCCGGATATCCTTAGGTTCCAATAAGTTAGCTCCAGGATCATCCTGCCAAGACTGCATCCACTGACCGTCGTTGTTCGTTTGGATTTTCCCACTCAGGACATGCCGTCGTACCTTTATGCCGTTCACATCCCCATATCGCCAGCCGTATGTCGTAACCGCGAGTCCACCCCAAACGGAGCCGGCGAGGACTGTAAGTACGACAAAGAGAATCATGCGCTTACTCATACAACATTCCTTACAGCCTTAACGCTGAGTGCTCCAACAAACAGGGGCTGGGATCGCGCTTCATTTCTCAAATGGCAAATGGCAAGTGATTCCCCATTTGGACCCGTGCAGCTGGACCGTATCTGCCCGACGACCGTCTCGTCTGATCGCACATCTAGTGAAGTGACTTCACCAGGTATCTCGAGCACGACTAACTCTCTGTGGGTTCTGCCACGTGCATCGATACGTGCCGTTATTTCCTGGCCTATGTAGCACCCTTTGGTGAACGAAATCGCGCTACCGACGATACCTGACTCCATGGCTAGGATTCGTGAGAAATCCGCACAGCCTGCGGGTATAGCAGCGGTAAGCCGCTGATGCTCAGCATCTTCAAATGTGCCACAAACTAGCCCAACTCGTTCAAACAGAGCTGGCAGTTCTCCAGCAGTTGACCAAGCGACGTAGCACGGTCCATCTCTGCGAAGAACAGGAACAGTGTGTATCTGAACATCACCGAACATGAAGGTATGAAGGTTTCCATCAGAAGATTTATCAGCATCTGAAAAAATATCGTGAACATCGCCTAAGATCCAAAACGACTCGGATGTTGAAAGCACATCGTGGAGTGCACAGCGTTCCATCACGAGATAGTGATCCAGAAGCGTCATCACATCTACAGCTGTAGCACCTTCAACATCGATGTATAACGCATCCGATGTGGAATGAAGGGTCATCGGATAGACAATCGTCCCTTTGTTATCAAGGTGAAAAGCCCTAAGCCCTGTGGATGGACTTTGGCTATTGACATCATTCGTTACCATCCCTTGTAAGAACTGGAACCGATCGCGACCAGTCAACTTGATTATTGATGCCAAGGGTCTTTGGACGTACATTACCTGCACAATAGAACCTGCTTTCCGACTAGCGATCTCCACAAACAACGACCATCACAAGCAACACAAGACTTAGAAACGTCTTCCGAGTAAACGGTCGATTTTGTTCAGAACGATGTTCTGCGAAATCAGCTTACCAAGGGAGTACTTCTCGGCTACGAGGTTAAGGGTGACGGTAACTAATGTATACAAAACTGCCAACCATATATTACTTGATGCAACAACAACAAGAGCGACAGCCGCACCTATTGCTATTGCCCCAGAATCCCCCATCATGACCTTTGCACGAGCATCAGGGATGATAGTGATAAACAGAACCAAGATTGACCCAAGCGCTATGGATGGCGGTACAAAAGGGAGCAATATCAGGAGCGTGATAACAGCAAACCCTTGAGAACGCCCTGGCCTCAAGTCAAGAAGGTTGAATGCATTCGACGATGCAGCAATCATGATGACGGTGAGATATGCCAACCAGTTTTGAAACCCATACAGCGACATTGAGAAGATGCCGGCCATGAGTGGAGAGGCGACTAACTTAACAAGACCGCTTGTAACAACACCGTTACGTAAAGCTGAAAGGTGTCCACGTATACCTCTATAGGCCGACGTTCCATACACATCATCGAAGTATCCCACAAAGCTAAATCCTAAGATAAGTACCGCAGCATAGAGTGCTACTGGATGAGCAACTACCATGACCATGCAGAGGCCAAAGGCTGGCGCCACGCCAAAGGTTATAGGGATCATTGCACCGAATGCGTTCGTCCGAAGGAAGCGTTTTGACCAGTTCACCTTGAGAATAAGGTAACTGAAGAATGCTGTAATGCAGCACACACAAAATAACCTTAGTACGACTGGGTTAATGGAAGCATTCACGGGAAATCGCCATTACGAGGTGGAGTAACTGCTTGGCGCGATGCAAGCGCCCTTTAAGGTCATTTTGGGTAACCCGATGATCCATTTGTGTCTCGACCTCGACCAGCTGCGTTTTCGCTCGGCCTAGTCGTATATTCATCGCTGTTTCCAAACCAAACCCATAGGTAAGCGGAAGGATACTGTCCAGCGTGTCCCTTCGCAGGAGTCGCTGACCAGAAAGAGGCGCTTTCATCTGCCATCCACCAAGGAACCTTGCGCCTATTCGGGCTATGCGGACTGCAAGCCCTATTCCCCCACCTCTCCCGGTTATCACAGGAAACAAAGCTACAACACAGGCATCCTGACCAACCGGGTATGCCTGTATGAGCTTCGTGATCTCACTGGCAGATTCACCTAGGTCGGCATCAAGCATTAGAACAAATTCACTTCTTGCCGCACGGACACCAGCCATCAGCGCTGCAGATTTGCCTTGATTACGGCTTAGACTAACCAGAGTTGCTGAATGTGACACCGCAATATTAGCAGTTTCATCAATGGAGCCATCATCAACTACGATTACCTTGGAAATCTGCTTTACAGTTGAAAGCGCTTCAAGTGTTTTGGCCAAGTAGATCTCTTCATTATGTGCGGGGATAACGACATCAATGGTCACGGTGCAGATGCGCTCCATCTAAATGAGGGAATATCTTCATCGATGAACTGCCCTGCTCCGTAAATCGCAGGTTTCGCCCACGGAGACAACATGACGGCCGACATACCGACGCTGGTCTCAGCATTAGTAACAACAGGTAATCGTGCTGACGTACATTGATGAAGAAAGGCTGAATTACCATCATCAGCGGTAAGAATTACAACTTTACAACCAAGTGATTCAACATCCTGCATAAGGGTCAAGAGGCCGTCAAGCTGCACTGTTGACATAGTGGTAAAGGCCGACCCATTTGGCAGGACGAATAGCAAAATACGCGACATCTTGTCGTCAGAACTATCGAGTTTAAGGGAAATGGCTGGAGACACGTCTGGATTGAGATCATCGACCCACTTATCTTTTTGATAGGTGATGTTACGGTGGTCGTAAGGCATCCCAAGTTCACCAACAATCTTATCGACTTTCTTGGTCCCTGCTTTTTCAACAGCAATCACACTCACCGAACTCGCCTTCCAGAGTGATGTGGCACCATCACTGACAAGCCGTAGCAACGCAACATCTGACTGTCCACGTCGTTTGATATCAACCTGAAGGTCTTCCATCCGGCGTTCCAATTGCTGCACCAGACGCGCCTGTCGATCGACGACCTTACCACCTACGACTAACGTCCCCATAACCACTCCGATACCCAGCGCGAAGAATATGGATGCCAACGACGCAATATGATAGCGAAAGCCAGGATTCATGCGGTGAATGCCTTATATACAAGCAATAGAGATCTAGAAAGTGTTTGGCCAGCCGGGGTGAGTAGGAGTAACACGACCACTGGGAAGAGTGCAGCAGAGACGAGCAGTAACAGCGATGGACCGATCGGTTGATTCATCGACATCAGGCTCGAAACCCCCTTGGCGTCTACAAGTCGATTACCAACTTTGAGTCTGACGAGAAAGGTCGATGCCATTCCTCCACGTCCCTTATCGAGGAAGTCTTCCATATGGGTGTGCGTGCCAACCGCAACGATTAGTTTTGCACCAAGTTCATAGGCAAGAAGTAAAGCAGCATCTTCGCTGGTACCAGCAACTGGGAATGTCATATACGGTAACCCTAGTTGTTGGCACCGCAATGCACCGGGTGCCGCAACGGGTTCCGACGTTGATGCGTATGCATGGACAATCAACTCAGCACCACATCGAAGAGAACGATCAGAGACGCTATCCATATCCCCAAGAATCACATGTGGAACCAGCCCCATTGAGATAAGCTCATCAGCAGCACCATCAACAGCAATGATGAGAGGCTTCGCATCCGCGAAGAAATTAGCCAGCAAGCGGAGGTCTTCCCGATAGCGGCTTCCGCGCACTGCTACGACCGTTGGTTTATCGAAAAAGTCTGTCTTAACATCTGGAGGAATCACCGGATCAAGGAGCAATGTACGTTCACTATCGCGTTCAAGATACGTCAACGTGTTGCGAACAAACGCATCCAGTTCACTGTCAAGATTTTCACGTGCATTAGCAAGTGCCGCATTAATATCTACTTCGCTCACACTTCTGAGTGCAAACGAACCAGTACCACCAACAACAAGGTTATCGGCCTCAATTCGACCACATGATCGATCAGGTATTGACTCCAGAATATTACGGTCAGATTCGAATAGCGGTATGCCCGCCGACAATAACACAACGGGTCCTTGATTGGGATATTTTCCAGTTACAAAAGGTGCACAGTTAATGATGGCGCTCGGCCTCACACGAACAAGCCCCTCGGCCGCGACTGAATCGAGATCTGGGTGACCAATGACAACAATCTCACCAGCCAATACTGTGGGCGCTGTAACCTTAGTTCTGTGCGCAATCCTAATAACTGGGTCGATGTTCTGAGGGCGAAAGCCGCTCAATATCTTTTGCAATTCACCCATTGCGTCATTGTATAGCATGCCGATTCTTATGCCTGTAAGCAGACCAAGCGCACTCTAAACATACGCATACATGAAAGCCAGCATCAATAATAATCAGCTAACCCGGTAATCATCCACAAATATGTCAGCCACTAGCCGCATAAGTACCAAACATTTGTCGAATGCTTAGAACCGTTCATGACCGTAACGAATGTCCAGCCAAAAAACAAAAAAGCCCCCCCTCGCAAAAGGGGGGGCTTTCCACGCGGAGTTCTAGAACTCCAAACGGGTCGCGCCACCAGGTCCAGCATTAGCGGATGAGCGGAACGGTACTCCCAGAAGTGCAAGCAGGTGACGTGCATCAGCATCATTTCCGGCCGTCGTGACCATAATGATGTCCATACCACGCATCTTGTCAACCTGATCATACTGAATCTCAGGGAAAACAAGCTGTTCCTTCATACCCATGGCAAAGTTGCCACGTCCGTCAAAGCTGTTCGGGTTTACGCCCTGAAAGTCACGGACACGAGGAAGAGTGATATTGACCAAGCGGTCAAGAAACTCCCACATTCGTGCACCACGAAGCGTGACTTTGCATCCGATTGCAGAACCTTCACGTAAGCGGAAGTTAGCAACAGACTTCTTGGCACGACAGACCATCGGCTTTTGACCAGAGATTGCGGTCATATCCTTGATTGCATGGTCCATCAGCTTCGGATCACCACCGGTTTGACCAGCCTTGCCAACACCCATGTTGATGACAATCTTCTCGAGCCTAGGGCATTGCATGACGTTATCATAGCCAAACTGCTTCATCATCGCAGGTGCAACCTGCTCAGCGTATACACGCTTCAAACGTGGTTCGTAATTCGACATAATTCCTCGCTATAAACCGAGTGAAGTCCCGGAAGAACACGCACTGCGTGCCGGGTGGATATTTGCAAAAGCGATCAGATAACCTGACCACCCTTGACTGCTACACGTACTTTTTTGCCATCTACGATTTGCGACCGAATTCTTGTCGCTTCACCGTTAGCATTAACCAAAGCAACCTTGCTCGCAAGGATAGGCACTTCTACGACTACTTTACCGCCCGTAGGGTTAGGATCAGCAGGCGTCGGTTGCGCTTTCTGGTGCTTTGTTACAAAGTTGATTCCATCAACTAGAATCTTGCCCGTTTTAGGATAGACGCGTGAGATGACTCCGGTCTTTCCAGCATCTTTACCAGCGAGAACTTTCACTGTGTCGCCAGATCTGACTTTCAGCTTAGCTTCGAACTTAATTGGTGAACGTGGCATCAGAGTACCTCCGGTGCAAGCGACACAATCTTCATGCCACCAGAAACATTGGTAGCATCACGAAGTTCACGTGCAATAGGACCGAACACACGTGTTCCACGCGGCTCGAGGTTATTGTTAAGAACAACTGCAGCGTTCTCATCAAAGCGCAGGGTTGAACCATCGGCACGCTTGATTGGCTGCTTGGTACGAACGATGACAGCTTTAACAACATCACCCTTCTTAACCGCAGCACCAGGCGTGGCAGACTTTACGGCAGCAACGATTACGTCACCAACGTGCCCAACACGTGTCATGGAACCCTTTAGAACACGGATACACAGTAAAGACCGTGCTCCGGAGTTATCCGCAGCACGAAGCCGCGTATATTGTTGAATCATTTCTAACTCCCATCGGCAGCACGGGGTTGCCCCCGCCTGCCGATTGCCAATCTATGGCGTGCGACGCAAACTACTTAGCCTTTTCAACGACTTTCAGTAAGCGCCAGTTCTTATTCTTCGATACCGGACGACATTCCATGATCTCTACGGTGTCGCCAATACCGGCTTCTCCATTTTCATCATGTGCCTGGAAACGGGTAGACCGCTTCATCGTACGTCCGTACAGAGGGTGCGACTTGAGCGTATTGACCTGTACAACAATGGTTTTTTCCATCTTGTCAGAAACAACGATGCCCTGTCTCGTTTTACGAATTCCGCGTTGCAACTCTTCAGACATTACTTAGCCTCCACCTGATTCAAGTACGTCAGAATCCGAGCAATCTGCTTGCGCGTATTCGCCAACTCTGCCGTGTTCTCGAGCTGTCGCTTACCCAGTGAAAACTGAGCCTGCCACAGCTTAAGACGGGTTTCATCCAACTTAGCCCGAAGACCAGCTGCATCTAGACCCTTTAACTCCTCACGGCTCTCCTTTGCCAATCTATTATTCGGCATGAACCGTCTCCTTCTCCACGGCCGCCGCTTCGGAGGCGCGTGAAATGAACTTTGTAGCAATTGGGAGCTTATGGGCAGCAAGTCGCATAGCTTCTCGTGCCAGTTCCTCAGATACACCATGCATTTCGAACAGCATACGACCAGGTTTCACAACAGCGACCCAGCCTTCTGGAGCACCTTTACCAGAACCCATGCGGGTTTCCGCTGGCTTCTTCGTATAAGACTTGTCCGGAAAAACACGAATCCAGATTTTACCACCACGACGAATCTTACGGGTCATTGCAATACGAGCAGCTTCAATCTGATTTGCTGTCATCCAGCAAGATTCAAGCGCCTGAAGTCCAAAGTCACCGAAGTTAAGACGTGTTCCACCGGAGGCAACTCCCCGTCGGTGTCCACGATGCATGCGTCGATATTTGACGCGCTTAGGAGCCAACATAGTTTACTGACCTCCACCAGATGTGAACGAACCGGATCCAGCGTATCCACCGCCTTCGCGAGGACCACGTCCACGTGGACCACCAGCTCCAGGACGACCCGGACCACGTTGACCACCACCACGGCCACCACGGCCACGGCGATCATCATCACCACGACCAGCGCTAGGACGCGCAGTAGGGTTGTCCATTGGACGACGTGCACCAGGGAGAATATCGCCCTTGTAAATCCAGACCTTGACTCCAATCGTACTGTAAGCAGTTACAGCTTCGTAGAAGCCATAATCGATATCAGCACGCAATGTATGGAGAGGAATCTTACCTTGACGATCCGATTCTTTACGTGCCATTTCTGCACCGCCGAGGCGACCAGCTACATGACACCGGATTCCAAGTACTCCTAGGCGCATTGCCCGTGTTACAGCCTGGCGCATTGCCCGCTTGTAACCAATACGCTTTTCAATCTGTTGAGCAATAGACTCAGCTACTAGCTGGGCATTTGTTTCAAGCTGGCGAATTTCTTGAACATTGACATGAACAGTCTTCTTAGTCAGTTTTTCGAGATCGCCACGCAACAAGTCAACACCAGCTCCGCCCTTGCCGATAATGATTCCAGGTTTCGCCGTATGCAAGGTAACTCGCACTTGGTTTGCCTGACGCTCAATTTCAGTCTTAGCGATAGCCGCGTTTTCCCACCCACGACGCTTCTTAACGATCTTACGGATCTTGTAGTCTTCCAGAACAAATGCAGCGTACTGCTTGTCTGCATACCACTTCGAATCGGCATCACGGATTACACCGATACGGAAACCGATAGGATGAATTTTTTGTCCCATTATGCTTGTTCCTCTACGGTCGTATCCACAGGTGCCTCAGTTGTCACATCAGTAACAACGTCAACGATCTCTTCAACAACGATTGGCTCGACCTTAAGCTCAGCAATAAGAGGCGCCTTAGGAGCCTTCTTACCAGTCTTAATCGGCTTCGGAGCGCCTTCAGCAACTACAATCGTGATGTGACTGGAGCGCTTAAGAATCGCATACGCACGACCTTGAGCACGTGGTTGAACACGCTTCATCGAAGGTCCCACGTCAACAAAGCAGCGTGCAATTTTGAGATTCGTTAAATCAAGACCGTGGTTATTACCCGCATTGGCCATCGCAGAGCGAAGAACCTTGCTGATCTCAGCGGCTGCATGATTCGGAGTGAACTTGAGAATATCCAGCGCATCGGCTGCATACTTTCCACGAACCGTATCAAGTACAAATCTAACTTTACGAGGCCCCATACGAACGTAGCGGGCTGTAGCTTGTGCTTCCATATTTCTACCCCCTACTTCCGCATACGAGTCGACTGGCCTGTACCACCAGCGTGACCCTTGAACGTCTTCGTCTGGGAAAATTCCCCAAGCTTGTGACCAACCATGTTTTCAGTCACGAAAACAGGCACATGCTTCCGGCCATCATGGACAGCAAACGTATGTCCAATGAACGACGGAAAAATCGTTGAACGGCGAGACCAGGTTTTGATAATCCTTTTCTCACCCTTTTCGTTCAGCTGATCGACTTTATCGAGCAGCTTAGGATCCGCAAACGGACCCTTCTTGAGAGATCGTCCCATTATTACTCCTTGTCGGATTTATTCATCCGACCAATGCCCCAGACGTAGAACCATCTACCGGGTGCGTGGCACCAAGCTAAGCCTGATGCCACATCGACGTTTGTAGAAAGACTACTTACGCCGTCTGACGATAAACTTGTCGGTTGATTTGTTGCGCCGCGTCTTAAATCCAATCGCGAGCACACCCGTAGCCGAAACCGGGCCCTTCTTACGGCCAACAGGAGATTGACCTTCACCACCACCATGGGGGTGGTCTCTTGGGTTCATGGCAACACCACGGACCTGCGGGCGACGCCCCATCCATCGTGTCTTACCAGCTTTACCCCATGACTCATTTTCATGCTCAAGGTTTCCAACTTGGCCAATCGTTGCACGACAGGTTAATAGGATCTTACGCATTTCGCCCGATGGCAAACGCAAGGTAGCATATTTACCTTCCTTCGCCATCAGCTGAGCACCAGAACCAGCAGAACGTACGAACTGCCCACCAGCGCCAGGTCGCAGCTCAACGTTGTGAACTGTCGTACCAACAGGAATGTTGATCAAGGGAAGCGCATTTCCAACCTTAATGTCAGAATCTGCACCATTGAATACAGCATCACCTGGCTTCATACCAACAGCAGCCAGAACATACGCCTTCGTTCCGTCAGCGTATTGAACAAGCGCGATGCGGCAGGTACGGTTCGGATCATACTCGATTGCCGAAACCGTTCCCTCAACACCGTCTTTGTTACGCTTGAAGTCAACCAAGCGGTACATACGTTTGTGTCCACCTCCACGGTGGCGAACGGTAATACGACCTTGGTTGTTACGCCCAGCACTCTTCTTCAAGGGTGCGAGAAGGCTCTTCTCAGGCTTATCCTTTGTGATTTCCTCGAAGGAGGAAATGGCCATGTGACGACGGCCAGGAGTTATAGGCTTAAACTTTCGTACTGGCATTTTATACTCCCTCGAAGATCTGGATCGCCTGACCCTCGGCAACGGTTACGATAGCCTTCTTGACCGATGGAGTACGGCCAGTGCTTGAACGACCAAACATCCGGTAGCGCTTCACACGTCCTTTAGTCAGGATAGTGTTCACATTTGTAACCGTGATGGCGCCGCCATCCGTGGTCGTAAACAGCTTTTCAACTGCCTCACGGATTTGCATCTTGTTCGCACCGACATGCACCACAAACGCATACTTGCGTTCGCCGCTCATCGTCAAGGCCTTTTCAGTGATGACAGGCCGAAGAATAGTGCTATAGATATTAGGCATTTTCGGTCACCTCACCCGCCCACACGGAGTCAATCTTGCGGATTGCTGCTTTAGTCGCAACAATAATTCCGCCATTGACAACATCACGCGTCGAAAACGCCGGAGCGACACGAAGCGTGATACCTTCGATGTTCCGGAGAGACTTGATTACAGTCTCGTCTTCACCCTCAATAATCACAAGTGACTTTCGAGCGCCGCCAGTAACTTCCTTGAGGAAGCTTGCCGCTGCCTTTGTCGAAATGCTTTCCATTGGGAAAGCCTCAACAACGATAAGCTCAGCGTCGTTCAACTTAGCAGTCAGTGCACTCCAGATCGCAAGACGTTTCATCTTCCTAGGAAGTGCATGTCCAAGATCACGAGGGTGTGGACCGTGAGCAGCTCCACCTTTACGCCAGTGTGGCGCGATGATGGAACCCTGTCGCGCACGACCAGTTCCTTTTTGCTTGAATGGCTTGCGTCCGCCTCCGAACATATCTCCACGACCAGGCGCATTACGCGTATCCTGGCGGCGGTTTTCCATCTCGGCCTTGACGGCCTGGTGCATCAAAGGGATATTGACGCGGGCAGCGAACACACGCTCAGAAGCGGTGACCTCGCCTGCCTGCTTTCCCCCAATCGTTTTTATCGCCAACGTAGGCATAATTATTCTCCGAACCAGTGATTCAACACTGATTACTTCTTCTTACTTGAGCGAACGGACTCGACACGAACCTTAACCTTCTCAGCACGACGAGCCTTCGTCACTTCGACGAGTGCGCCATCGGGACCAGGAACGGCTCCGCGTACGAACAATAGATTGTCCGCTTCATCAAACCGGACGACCTTAAGGCCGAACTGAGTTACTCGTTCGCCACCCATACGCCCAGGCTTCTTGTTACCCTTAAACGTACGTGCCGCATCGGTAGCTCCACCAGACTGCGGCTTACGGTGAACCATCGAACCGTGCGTCATGTCACCACCATGGAAGTGATAACGCTTGACTACTCCAGCGAAACCCTTACCCTTGGATGTACCACTAACGACAACACGCTCTCCAATGGCGAAGATACTAGCGGTGATCACATCACCGACTGATACGGTTGCGTCCGCTTGGACACCAAACTCGCGCAAGTGACGGCGAGGTTGGACACCAGCAGCACGAAGGTGGCCTTGTTCAGGACGAGTCAAGCGGTCGACACGACATGCACCAAACGCAACCTGAGCTGCGGAATAGCCATCGACTTCAACCGTACGTACCTGAGTAACAATATTCGGCTCAACAGCCAAAACAGTTACAGGGACAACCTTACCCTCTTCATCGAAGAGCTGGGTCATACCGACCTTACGGCCGAGAATTCCCTTAATTGACATAACTAACCTCCACGGCGCACCTGGGGACCAATATCCTTGCGTGACGCGGTATTCTCTCTAACTTAGAGTTTAATCTCAATATCTACGCCACTTGGAAGATCAAGGCGCATAAGCGCATCAATCGTCTTAGGACCTGGATTCAAGATATCAATGAGACGCTTGTGAGTACGCATCTCAAAATGTTCCATCGACTCTTTGTCAATGGTAGCGTTGCGCTGAACAGCATAAATCGCCTTCTCGGTCGGAAGAAGCACAGGACCAGAAATCCTTGCACCTGTTCGACGGGCCGTATCTACAATCTTTTCAGCCGATTGATCAAGAACGCGGTGATCGAACGCACGAAGGCGGATTCGAACTTTGTCTTTTCGCATATTACTTATACTTTCCGCAGATCGGTCATTCCACTCTCGCAGAATGACCGATAGCAATCACACCTACTCGATGACGCGGGCGACGACGCCAGCCCCAACCGTGTGTCCACCTTCACGGATTGCGAAGCGCAATCCCTGCTCCATAGCGATAGGAGCAATCAGCTCTGCGGAGATCTTGATGTTGTCTCCAGGCATGATCATCTCGACACCTTCTGGAAGATTCATCGATCCGGTAACGTCAGTCGTACGGAAGTAGAACTGAGGACGGTAGCCATTGAAGAAAGGAGTGTGGCGTCCGCCTTCTTCCTTCGAAAGGATATAGACCTCAGCCTCAAACTTGGTGTGTGGCTTGATGGAACCTGGCTTAGCAAGAACCTGACCACGCTCGATCGACTTACGATCCACACCGCGGAGAAGGATACCAGCATTGTCGCCAGCCTCGACGTAGTCGAGTGTCTTACGGAACATTTCCATGGACGTAGCTGTTGTAGTCGCAGTGTCCTTGAGGCCGATAATCTCGATCTGCTCACCAGCCTTGAGCTGCCCACGCTCGACACGCCCAGTTGCAACGGTTCCACGACCAGTAATCGTAAAGACGTCTTCGACTGGCATCAGGAATGGAAGGTCTTTTGGACGCTCAGGTGTTGGGATGTAGGAGTCAACCGTTGCCATGAGCTTGTGGATGGCAGGTTCACCATATTCGCCCTGTCCACCAGCAAGCGCTTCGGTGGCAGACCCAACAATGATTGGAGTGTCATCGCCTGGGAAATCATACTTTGACAACAGCTCACGAACTTCGAGCTCAACAAGCTCAAGAAGTTCAGGGTCATCAACCATGTCAGCCTTGTTCAGGAAAACGACGATGGAAGGAACGCCAACCTGGCGAGCAAGAAGAATATGCTCACGGGTCTGAGGCATTGGGCCATCAGCTGCAGAACAAACGAGGATCGCACCATCCATCTGGGCTGCACCAGTAATCATATTCTTGATGTAGTCAGCGTGGCCTGGACAGTCGACGTGTG
>CAIRTT010000268.1 GCA_903881535.1 uncultured Armatimonadota bacterium | reverse complement strand
GGTACGTTTCGGTGCCGATAAAGGAGCTGTGTCTGTTCTACTGGCATCTAAAACTCCCCTTGCTCAGGCATTTGGCTCTGTGGTGGATGGACAGACTCGCTTGGCATGTTAGCGAGATCTGCGATGAGTTTATCTATCGTTTGTTCTGTCGCACTCTCGTAGTAGGTGCTCCCGACCATTAATGCTGGTGCATGGCAACATGCGCCAAGGCACTCAACACGCTCCACTGAAAAGCTGCCATCTGGAGTCATCTCACCCGCATGAATACCGAGCTTTCGCTCGCAGTACCCGATGAGCTCATCCGCGCCGTTGACCATACAGGCTACATTTTGGCAGATTTCAATCCGGTGGTGTGCAACGGGGCGCTTGTTATACATCGTGTAAAACGTTGCAACTCCAGCTACATCTGATGCAGGTACTCCGAGATGATCGGCAACTTCCTGCATCGCCTCAGGAGGCAACCATCCGCCATACACTTCCTGAGCAACCCAAAGAGCCGGCAACAAAGCCGCCTGTGATGTCGGATATCTGGCAATAAGGGCGTCCAGCCTCCGCTTTGTATCTTCCGTGAACTTAGCCATTGTGCAATCCATATCCCATATCAACCGGCTTATCGGTCAATGTCGCCCAATACAATGTCGATGGAACCAATCATCGCGACAACATCCGCGACCAAGCGTCCTTCACACATTTTCGGCAATGCCTGTAAGTTGTAGAACGACGGTCCCTTGATGCGGACCCGGTAGGGACGGTTGCTGCCGTCCGAGATGACGTAGTAAGCCTTTTCCCCTCGTGGCCCTTCCACTACCCCGAGGGCTTCGCCTACAGGTGGATGGTAGCCTTCGGTGAAGAGTTTAAAGTGATGGATAAGTGCTTCCATCGATGTATCAAGCTCAGCCTTCGGCGGAGGTGCGATTTTGCGGTCATTTGTGCGAACTGGCGCACCTGGCATCGCGAGAGCACGCTTCATCGCCTGCCGACAAATCTCATAAGACTGCCGCAGCTCTTCCATCCGGACGCGATATCGGTCAAGGACATCCCCGTATTGGCCAACAGCAATATCGAACTCATACTGCTCATAGCCACTGTAAGGGTTGGATTTACGCAAATCCCACGCAACTCCGCTCGCGCGAAGGGATGGCCCGGTCAGACCAGCATCGAGTGCAGCCTGTGGCGTCAACACACCAACACCCCGGGTTCGCTCGAGCCATATCGGGTTGTTCGAGAGAAGCCCTTCATACATTTCCATCCGCTTAGGGAACTGATTTAAGAAGCTCTCAACCCGCTCATACCAGCCGGAAGGCATGTCCCCACGCAGGCCACCAGGACAGATCCACGATGTCTTGGTACGGACACCTGACATATGTTCCTTGATTTCAAGAATCAGGTCACGATCCTGCCATGTGTAGAAGAACACGGACATCGCACCGATATCTAAGGCGTGTGTTCCCAACCACAACATATGCGATGCAATGCGCTCAAGTTCATTTAGGAGAACACGCAAGACCTGTGACTTTTCGGGGATGACAACATCAACCAGCTGCTCAACAGCCAGCGAGTATGCCAAATTGTTGCAGAGATTGGATAAGTAGTCTTCTCTGTCGGTAAGAACCAGCGCTTTGTAGTAGCTAAGGTTCTCCATCGTCTTTTCGATGCCTGTGTGCAGGTATCCGATGTGGGGAGTACACCGAACAACATTTTCGCCATCCAGCTCGAGAACGAGACGTAGAACACCATGCGTACTTGGGTGACTTGGTCCCATGTTAATCGTCATGGTATCGGCGCCAGATTCAGAATCGTGGTGGCGCTCTACTTCAACTCCAGCGGGAAATGTGGTGCTACGTTCGGACATGAGGTCACTGTTTTGCATCACTTTGACTCCTGCTCACGTACGTTATGGCTAAATTCAACTTCTTCTCCGCCAAGGGGGAAATCTTTCCGTAGTGGATGACCGACCCAGTCGTCTGGCATCAGGATTCGGCGCAAGTCCGGGTGCCCCGTAAACTCTACACCAAACATGTCATAAATTTCGCGTTCGGGCCATACAGTCGCTGGGTAAACATCAGCGGCACTCGGACAAGGTTCATCGAGAAGCAATGCCACGCGCACGATTATTCGATCGGCATGCTCGATTGAGTACAGCGAGTAGACAACCTCAAAGCGGTGAGGTGTGCTAAAGCCAAGGCGATCGACTCCGAAACAATCTGACAGGAGGTCGTATCCGTTGATTTCTTTGGCAATGCGAAGACAAGCCTCGACAGCATCGGCATTCACGGTGAAAGACGGGATGCCATTGCAGTTCAGATAGTCAACGACACTGTCTTGTAGTCCATGCTCAGCAACTACGATTAGAAAGCGGTGCGAGATGTCTTCCAGGGTCCCTGGAGTCATCGTCAGTGCAGAGTGGAATGTCTTGTTACGGATAGCTAGGTCGCTTCCGGACAACCCCAAGCGGACATCAGCATCAACCATGCGTTTTTACACCCGACGACTCAAAATAGTAAGTGCACAATACTTTGCGAATTTTATCACAAAGTCATCCAGCAAAGATGAGTCAGAAGCAGCTGGAGCACACCACGACAACGATGGAATCTAGTAGCGCTGACTGAAACGCTCTTGATCAATTTTCTCCTGAAGCTGCATGATTGCATGAATCAAAGCATCGGGAGATGGAGGACATCCGGGGACATAAATGTCGACTGGAACAATCTGATCAACACCCTGTACAACTGCGTAGTTGTTGAAGATGCCACCATTCGATGCACAGTCCCCCATCGCGATAACCCACTTCGGGTCTGGCATCTGGTCGTAAACTTGCCGCAGGACAGGTGCCATCTTTTTACAGACACGTCCGCTTACAATCATTAAGTCTGCCTGACGCGGGGATGCACGAAAGGCTTCGGAACCGAACCGGGCCAAGTCGTAGCGACTGTCAGTGGATGCCATCATTTCGATGGCACAGCATGCAAGG
>CAIRTT010000267.1 GCA_903881535.1 uncultured Armatimonadota bacterium | reverse complement strand
GGTACGGGTCTGGCCCGCCCTTTTGCGCATAAAATGAGCAGAACTTACAGCCCTTGTTGCAGATGTTCGAGTAGTTGATGTGCTGATTGCGCACATAAAACGTATCGTTGCCGTTCTTAGTTTCGCGCACCAAGTTTGCAAGCGCTCCGACATCGGTGAGGCTTGGATGCTTCCACAAACGCACACCATCATCGAAGCTCAGGCGTTTACCTTCCATCACTTTTGTGTAGATGTCGGCAATCGCGGATGTGGACAGCTTGCGGTGCAGCAGGGTTGGGCTCATTGGTTTTCCAGCTAACTTTGTGAAGACTTTCACGAGCAGTTTACCTTTAACCACCCGTGGATTACATCGCATCCATATTGGCCCGAAAAGGTAGACTGCTCCCATGGATGCGATACTTGAAGTGCTACGGGCGATGTCGGTTTGGGAGTGGTTTGGGACGGTTTTTGGAATCGCCGGAGTGGTGCTTACGGCAAAGCGCAGCGTGCTCTGCTGGCCAGCGTGGCTGGTCAGTATTATCGCGTACGGAGTGTTCTTTACCCAAATCAAGTTCTACGCGGATGCAACCCTACAGGTTTTCTTCCTCATCACCAGTATCCTTGGATGGATTGCGTGGCAGAAGGACAAAGCGGGCGATTCGGAAGCTGACCTTCCCGTGACCTGGACACCCACGCGCGAGCGCTGGTCCTTCTTAGGACTTACGCTCATCGCGAGCATCGGTATCGGGTTTGTCTTTGACCGCTACACGGATGCACATGTCCCGTACTGGGATGCCGGCTGCGCCGGCATCAGTGTTGCCGCCCAGATTTTAATGATGAAGCGTCGTATCGAGTCGTGGCACCTCTGGGTCATCGTGGATGTCATATACACCGCGCTGTATGCGACAAAGGGCGCATGGCTGACTGTGATTCTGTATGCAATTTTCGCCGTGATTGCTGTCGGAGGCCTGCGTGAGTGGCGCAAATCAGTGTCCAACCATCGTAGCTAACCGTTCATCCGTTACATAAAGTCGGGGATCAGATCAGGCGTGCCCGCTCCAGCCTGATTTTATGGTACGTCAGGTGGGAATCTGTGATTTTCAACATTTGGTGCGCGGTGACGTTACCAAGCTTTCCCGCCTTTGCCATCACCTTATGTATTGGATCTTCTGCAGCTTCCATCCAACTGATAAACGCCTCGCCTGCCGAATCAAAGCCTTGAAGTGCCTCTTGGAGGTCTATCTCCGATGGTGGCTCCATTTCGGGTGGATTCGGAATCGGGATACCCAAGTTCATGATTAGGCATCCGATAGGAATTATTAAGGACTGCGTTGGAGTGCCTTCGATTCCAAGCTCAGCTGCTTCGACGATTGCATTCACGTAGAACTGTTCAGCGATCGCCATGTGCCCGATGACCTGTGCAGCGGACCATACATCGCCACCGGGTTTGTGTGCTGCACGTGCCGGTTCGAGCTTGCCAATGCGGTTACGGAAGGCCTCACGCTCCCGCTTAAAGTGGGTTAGCAGTGCTTGAAATGTCATACACCTTTATACGGTTACCGGCGGCATTATTGTTTCTTCTACGTTGTATAACTCGATAATCCCGCAGAATTTTGTTCGCTGTTGTTTTGATTATGGACAACGTAACCATCCCGTTTGGAGGCGTAGCGTAGAATCAACGCATGCTCTCCCATAAGCGCCACTATTCGTATGCCATTTTGATGGTAGTGGTGTCCATTCTCTCCATCGTCCTCCCGCAGACAGGCGACCCAGCCATCGCAAAGCTCGCCGGAACCATCGGGCATCCCGTGCACGACACCTTCCTCACGCTAGGCATCATGGAGCTTTGGTTCAATCGACCAAAAGGTCACCGACGGGAAGGTCTCTTCGAGTGCATCCGCGTAACCGGATTCCTGGCGGGAATCGTACTCTTTTTCAAGGTTGGGACAACGCTGCTGGCTAAATGGGCCGCCGTAAGTACGGTCATCACAACGGCATTTGGCTGGCTGCTTGAGCTGGGGATGCGCCCGGATGGCAAGCGTATGGATGGGTTTCCGAGTGGACATACGTGCGCAGTGACGATGCTGGCCTGGATGTTGACCGACAAATACCCAAAGTTCGGTTTCGCGTTTTACGGAATGGCAGCCCTGATCGGCTATTCCCGCTGGGAATCCAATGCGCACTATGGCTTGCAGGTCCTGGCGGGCGCGATATTGGGACTTGCCGTTGCGGCTTTCACACAGCGCTTTCGTGACCGTGTCGGGATGGGTCCAAAAGCGGCCAACGCATAGAAAAAGCCCCCGTTTTTTACACTGGAGGCTTTTCGAAAACGCTAATCGAAGCAGTTGTGCCTAAAGGCCATCGCCATCGCCGAGGCGGTCTGCCTGGTCGGTTGTGACCAGTGAATCGATGAGGTTTTGGATGTCGCCATCCATGACGTGGCCAAGACCGAACTGCGTGTACCCGATGCGGTGATCGGTCAGGCGGTCCTGTGGGAAGTTGTATGTACGGATCTTGTCCGAGCGGTCTCCAGAGCCCACCTGCAGCCGGCGGCGCTCGGTGATACCCGCCATCTGCTTCTCCAGCTCCATTTCAAAGAGGCGTGCACGCAGAACTCGCATGGCCTGCTCACGGTTTTGTAGCTGGGAGCGTTGGTTCTGACACGCAACCACCATGCCCGTTGGGAGGTGGGTGATACGCACAGCGGTTTCGTTCTTCTGGACGTTCTGGCCACCCGCGCCAGCGGAGAGGTAGGTATCGAACTTGAGGTCCTTTGCCGGGATATCAACTTCAACATCCTCGACTTCCGGCATCACGGCGACGGTTGCTGTTGATGTATGGATACGGCCACCGGACTCTGTCACAGGAACGCGCTGAACACGGTGGACGCCGCCTTCAAACTTCATCTGCGAGTATGCGCCAGTTGCCTTAATGGAAAGCTGCGCTTCGCGCATCCCACCAATGCCCGTGTCTTGGCTTGAAATAACTTCTGCACGCCAACCTTGGCGCTCTGCATAGCGAAGGTACATCCGGACGAGCTGAGCACAGAAGAGTTCAGCTTCATCACCGCCGGCTCCAGGACGGAATTCCATGATGATGTCTTTGTCATCCGCGGGGTCTTTAGGAAGGAGGAGGAGTTTAAGCTTTTCCTCGATCAATGGGATACGCGGCTTGAGATCTTCAAGCTCATCTTGCGCCATGTCGCGCATATCGGAATCGGAGAGGAGGTCTTCCGCATCCTGGATGCCCTGCTTGACGCGTTGGAACTCACGAAATGTCTCGACAAGAGGCGTCAGACTGGTGTGCTCCTTGGCAGCATCTCGGAATTTATTAGGATCCATGGCGACCGCAGGGTCCATCATCATAGATGCAAGTTCATCGTAGCGTCGGCTGACTTCCAGCAGTTTCTCATGCATAACCCGACATTGTATCCTTTAGCGCTGCGGGAAATGCAGCAGAGGATACGAGGGATTGTCAGTTAGCGGCTTTTGTTAGCACTGCGGGAAATGCAGCCGAGGAACTGGGGATTGTCATTTAGCGGCTTTTGTTAGCGTCGCGGGAAATGCAGCCAATGAACTGCGGAATGTGACTTAGCTGCTTTTGTTAGCATTGCGGGAAATGCAGCTGAGGAACTGGGGATTGTCATGTAGCGGCTTTTGTTAGCGCTGCGGGAAATGCAGCAGAGGATACGAGGGATTGTCAGTTAGCGGCTTTTGTTAGCGCCGCGGGAAAGACAGCAGAGGATACGAGGAAAGTCAGTTAGCAGCTTTTGTTAGCGCTGCGGGAAATACAGCGGAGGAACTGGGGATTGTCAGTTAGCGGTTTTTAGATCGGGTGTTGTAGCTGTGGTTTGGCGATTTGCCTCGGCATCCATCACGGCTTTTAGACTCGCGATCGCGACTTCGACCATGCTGTCATCCGGTTCGCGCGTCGTCAGAAGCTGTGTCCACATCCCGGGGCGCGAAACCGCCGCCGCAATCGGGTTGTCCCGAAACTTTCCGGCAAGGCGCAGAAGCTCGAAGGCAACACCCGCGACAGGCATCAACATGAGGAGCTGAATCGGAATCCGGTACCAGATTGGCAGACCGTAAAAAGGAGAGACAGCAAGCACCGAGAGCACAATCACGAGGACGACAAAGCTGGTGCCGCAGCGCGGGTGGAGGCGTGATTCTGCCTGCACATTTGCAATGGTCAGTTCCTTACCGTGCTCAAGCGCATTGATCGACTTGTGTTCGGCGCCATGGTACATGAAGACGCGGTTGACGTGGTTCATGCGCGCCACCAGGCTGATGTAACCCGTGAAGATACAGAGCCGCACGATGACATCCACGAGGCCAAGCTGCCACGGTGCCCAGTGTGTCGCATTGCGAACGGGTTCGATGAGCAGCTGTGGGAGGACTTTAAACAGCCCAATTGCCATAAGCAGACCCGTGACCATCGCGCCGCCGATAGCCATATCGGTTGCCTTGGAAGCGGATGGGGACGCCGATGTCTCTTTACGGTCGGTGGTTCCGGCTTCGGCTACTTTCGCTGCCCAAAAGAGAGCTTTGGTCCCAAGGGCCATCGAGTCGACTAGCGCATAGGAGCCACGAAAAAAGGGAAGTTTCTGCCAAGCAGGACGCAGGGACTTTGGGACTTCTTCACACGTGATGGCGACGGTGCCATCCGCGCGGCGAGCTGCCACTGCAAAGTCGCGAGGGCCACGCATCATCACACCTTCGATGACTGCCTGGCCCCCGTACATGGTTGCGGAAACTGACGCGCCCGCTGACGGGTCCTTTGATGGACCGGGTGAAGCCATAATTACTTCGTGCGCTGGAATGTGCCGAAGCGCTGCTTGAACCTATCAACACGGCCCTCGGTGTCAACAATCTTCTGTTTTCCTGTGAAGAATGGGTGGCACAGTGAGCAGATTTCCACGGAAACCTTGCCGTTACTCTTGGTGCTGCGGGTCTGGAATGTAATTCCACACGCACAGTTCACATCTACAACTTCATAACCTGGGTGAATGCCTTCGCGCATATCAGTATCCTTTCGTGCTCTCCGATCCCGACCGCAGAGCGATGCCTATCCTATCGCGACAAAACATTGGACTGCAATGATAAAAGCGCTTAACTGTTGACATTGGGTGTACCGGGTTCTAAACTACTAAGGCTTTGTCGGGGAGCCATGACGCAGCGTGGCGTCGCTTAATCGTCCCGATACGAATTGTTTGCGAGGTAAGTAATGATAGTCGCCACGAAGCAGCTGTTCGCGCACGCGTACGGCAAGTATGCCATCGGAGCATACAACATCAACAACTTGGAACAAATTATCGGCATGTTCCGCGGATCCATCGACTCCCAAGCTCCATTCATCATCCAGCTGAGCAAGGGTGCACGCGGCTATTCCGACAAGTCCTTCCTCGAGGCCATGATTCGCACCGCGGACACCCTCTATCCTGAAGCCATTTTTGCTGTGCACCTTGACCACGGTGATGAGCAGACCTGCTACGACTGTATTGACTCGGGCTTTTATAGCTCTGTCATGATCGATGCATCCCATGAAGACTTCGATGAGAACATCGCGATCACAAAGCGTGTTGTCGATCGTGCCCATGCAGTCGGCATTTCTGTCGAAGCTGAGCTCGGCATGCTGGGCGGCGTCGAAGAAGACATCAATGTGGATGAATCCCATGCATGTCTGACCGATCCTGAGCAGGCAAAGGAATTTGTCGAGCGTTCCGGCTGCGACTCCCTCGCATGTGCTATCGGAACCAGCCACGGCGCCTACAAGTTCGCTGGCGGACAGGGCATCCACTTCAATGTGGTCGAAGCCATCCAGAACAACCTTCCTGGCTTCCCACTCGTGATGCACGGCTCCTCCTCAGTTCCTCAGGATGAAGTCGAGCGCATCAATGCAGCCGGCGGCGTCCTCAAGGGTGCCAAGGGCGTGGATGCAGCACAGTACCTCCCAGCGGCGAAGCTCGGCGTCTGCAAGGTTAACATCGACACCGATGGCCGCCTCGTATGGACCCGTGTTCATCGTGAGTTCTTCCGTGACAAGCCAGGCGACTTCGATCTCCGTGGCCCAGGCAAGATCTTTATGGCTGAGTACGCAAAGTTCATCGCTAGCCGCAACGAGCTCCTTGGCTCCGCCGGTCAGCTTGAATCTATTCGTGCATCCCTAGGCGCATAATCGAGCGGGAAACCGCCACGGCCCCGGGGTTACCCCGGGGCCTTTCTTTTTCACGGGAGCGTCCAGATGTCCATGACCCCGAAAGAACTTGTCGGCAAGACCGCAGCCAAGCGCATCCACGATGACATGCTGATTGGCCTCGGCACGGGCAGCACTGCAAAGTGGTTCACCCACTTTGTGGCTGAGCGCGTCCGCGAGGAAAACCTGACGGTTCGCTGTGTGTGTACATCGGATGCTACCGAACACCAGGCGCGTGCCGCCGGGCTTACCGTGATTCCGCTTGGTGCGGGGATGACGCTGGACATTTGTGTGGATGGTGCGGATGAGTTCAACAGCGACCTGATTCTGATAAAGGGTGGCGGCGGGGCGCATGTTCGCGAAAAGATTGTGGCTCGCGCTGCGCGTGAGGTGGTGATCGTGACGGATGCCAGTAAGCGTGTCGCGACCCTCGGAGCGTTTCCGCTACCCGTTGCCGTGTTGCCATTTGCCGCTGAGAGTACAGCTGAGCTGCTACATCAGTGTTTTGAGGTGCCGGTGACGCGGCGGACATCCCCGGATGGCAGTCCCTTCCTCTCCGATGACAACCTCGCGATTCTTGACCTCCACTTTGGCGTGATCAAGCGCCCGGCGCTGCTCGATCAGCGCATCAGGCAGCTGCCTGGCGTGGTTGATACCGGGCTGTTCGTGGGTCTTACGCATGAAGTGCTGGTCGCACACCCGGATGGCCGTGTTGAATCCGTGAGGCTACCAGTATGACAGATACACAAATCGCGCGGAGATTCCGCCAAATTGGCGATATTTTGGAGATCAAGGGCGAGAATCCATTTAAGATTAAGGCCTACCGGACTGCCTGTGACACGATTGATGCGCTTGAGGATAACCTCGCGGACATCGATGCCCGTGGTGAGCTGCAAAATATCCCTAGCTTTGGCCCAGCGATTATGGGCAAGACGCGTGAGTTTCTGACGACGGGCACGTGTGAGCTCTGGGAGAAGATCAAATCCGATGTCCCAGCGGGTGTCATCCAGCTGGCAGGTATCCGCGGTGTTGGCCCTAAAGTCGCTGCGCAGGTCTTCAAAGAGCTGAATGTAACAACCGTTGATGCCCTGGAGATCGCGGCGCAGAACGGTCAGCTTCAGGCACTGAGTGGCTTTGGCGCGGCGAAAGAGAAGAAGCTGCTCGAGGCAATCGCGGCGTGGCGGCGTATCGGCAGCCGTGTCCCGCTCTGGAAGGCTCTTCCATTTGCGGCGCGGGTGAGCCGGGTATTGCTGGCATCCGGATGTGTGTCCGGTGTGCAGCTCACAGGGGAGGCCCGCCGCGGGATGGACACGCTTTCCTGTGTCCGCTTCCTGGTTGCCGGCGCTGACAAGGTTGCAGTCACAAAGACAATCGTTGACCAAGGCTGGTTTGATGCCGAAGCATCCACGCTGGCTAATGGAGACATCACCGGCATCATCGATGAAATGCCTGTCCACTTTTCGGTGGTCCCAACGATTACTGGGAATGTTCTTCTTACAGAAACTGGGCCTGAGGCGTTTGTTGCATGGATCACTGGCTTGCTGCCGGGTGGGGTTATGGCTGAATATGCATCCGAGGATGCCATTTTCGAAGCGGCCGGGATGCGTTTTATTGACCCGGAAATCCGTGACCACACCGAGGATGCCGCACGCGTCGGACGCGGCGAGCTCCGTCTCGTGACCCTTAGTGATTTCACCGCGCAGCTGCATGAGCACACGACCTGGTCGGATGGGCGAAACAGCATTTCTGAAATGGCGGATGAGGCGATTCGTCGTGGGTGGTCAACGCTTGGCATCACAGATCACAGCGCAAGCCTCACGGTAGCGCGTGGACTAACGACAGAGCGGCACATCGCACAGTTCGAAGAGCTCGCACCGCTGCAAGGTCACTATGCCGATCAGGACTTTGCACTGCTCGCGGGGCTGGAAGCGGACATTTTGCAGGATGGTAGCCTTGACTGCGCTCCGGAAATCCTGAGCCAGCTGCACTATGTTGTTGCATCCGTGCATATCCGCTACAAGGAAACCGAGGCGCAAATGACCGACCGGATGTGCACGGCCATCGCACATCCAAAAACGCGGATTCTGGGCCACCCGACGGGGCGCCTCCTCGGTCGACGGGAAGGCTACGCGGTCGACATGAACGCCATCATCGATGCCGCAGTCAAACACAATGTCGCGATCGAAATCAATGCCGGTCCGGAGCGGATGGATCTATGCGATGCGTGGGTGCGCATTGGAGCAGGCAAGGGCGCTAAGTTCAGTATCAACGCGGATGCACACTCCATCAATCACTTTGATTGGCTTCCATACGGGCTGGCGATGGCCCGGCGCGCCGGCCTTACCAAAGAGCAGGTCGTGAACTGCTGGGAGCCCGGCAAGCTCGTCGCGTGGCTACTGCGAATTTAGTTGGCTGTGAACTTCAAAGAACGTCTCTGGCCGGCGGACATCCAAACAGCTGATGTACGCATCCGACTCGCGGATCCCAAAACCGATGCACTTGCATTGTTTGCTGCAGCCCACGGGGATGACTGTGATGCTCAGATCTGGCGCTGGATGCACTGGGGGCCATTC
>CAIRTT010000266.1 GCA_903881535.1 uncultured Armatimonadota bacterium | reverse complement strand
AGACTGGATTTGGCTTCGACTAAACCAACCTAAACCCATTTTTGATCTGCTAGCAGTTCTAATAATGGAAAGTTGTCGATCGTAGCAATATTTACTATTGCACTGAACCTGTATTCATGACATCCCAAGTTGTAACAATGCCGCAAACGCCTGATTGTGACTGAGCATCGCGGACAATGATTACAGCCTCTAACGAAATAACGTCAACGAACAGTCTTGCTACTGAGTCTGCGAGCTCCTTCTGGCCAACGACACGATAGTTGTCTGTTGCGATGCTTTGCAGCCGAATAATGTCATTAATCGTTGTACGTGATAGCTCTGTCGATTCCTTTGTAGTAACTGCAGCCGCAAGCCAGCGTGATATTGTTTTCTCTGTCAAGAGACCAACGACTTTGTTGTCGACAACAACAGGGAACTGGCTGAAGTCCTTTCCATTGATAAATTTAAGGACTGCCATGAGTTTTGTTTCTGGACGGATAACCACCACCTTGGCATCTTGTTTGAAACGATCCAGAACTTTCTTCGGATTATGCAGGCGCTCATACAATGCCCATGCTTCGTTAATTAGCTCAAGGCTTGGGATGAGTGCAGGTGGATGCAGTGCCGGGTTGTGAGCATAGGCGTTTCTGATATCAATAAATGGGTACAGTTGCTCGAGCCAGGATAGCGATCTATCAGCTTGAATCAGTTCCCTAACTGATTGTCGAAAGGGAACGTTTCCGTTGGCTAATCTTCGTCTATGTGTAAGTCCGACCACAGTTTCCAGTCGCTTCATAACCCCTAAAAATTCATCCCAAGTTCCGGGTACCGGGCTCACATTACTCTGATCCTTCGTGCTATTCATCGACAAAATCCCTCGATTACTACTCCAAGCGCGGCTCTGCGGAGCAGACGCCATGTGTTATGAATGTTACTTGAACATTCTATGAATTCAAGTCTTTAAGTGTAACAAACACCTAATCGCCCGCGACTTACCGCAAGAAAGCCAAACGCTTCAGTATCTGACCGAATTGTGGCTATATGAACCAAACGCGATGAGGTACACGACAGCGACTTCCCTGAAAATGTTTACTTTTGCTACCGGATTTACCACGGCAGCCCGCCCCTACGCGGATTATGGATTTGGAACCCTAATCTTGAGATTCGGGCGGTGGCTGACGTTCGTCTGAGGTGCATGCCGAGGGCGGCTCGGCAGGCGTTTCAGCTTCAAGCGACGCTCCACACTTTTGGCAATATAGCTGCGGATGTCTGTCTCGGTCAATCTCGGCCTTCCAAGCATCGGCTTGCTCTTTTGTCATTCCCGCACCGGCTTTACGTAGAGCGTTGATAATCTGTTCCGCTGTGTACTTTGGCGTGTCTGGTGAATCTGGTGTGTCTGGTGTCATCGGATGTCGACCTCTGAGTCCCCGATGAAAAACAAAAATGGCATAGCGAAACCTTCCTAAACAATGGATTCCGCCTGACGCCAAATCTACCATTCAGCGATGCTTCGGGCAACCACGCATTGGGAACGGCATCTTTTGCAATCACGCGCGGGCAGGCGTGGAAGCCTGCCCCGACACAGAAATACCTATCACTAATCGCTGGATGAAAAAGTGCTGCAATGACCTGTAATGTCAACCACAGAACCCACCAAGGCTATGAACTCGTTTCATCCTCAAACCGGTGGGTCACTTTACTTAAAATCTGCTGCGTGACGGCGTGCCGCTGTGCCCTCCTGCGGTGGCGGATTTTTCGTTCCACGTCGGCCATTCTGCGATGCGTTTTGGTCATTCCGACGCGCGGGCAGGTTTGTGGCCTGCCCCTACACAGAGATTTCGATAATCAATGCCAGTCAGCAGGTGCGGACATCGATAGACATCGATTCGTCACGTTTAATCGTGAATGGCTTCCGTCGACGCATCAGATCTGACGGGCTAACCCACTCGCACTGGAACGAGTGGGGGCCGCATGCGAATGCATTTTAGAGATGTACAACTTGCCCAGTCTCTATAGATTGAGCCGCTGCCATTACAATTTTCAAGCTACTCACAGCATCATTCATGTGATCGGTCAGATCAACATCGTCCAGAATTGCTGCTAAAAGATACCGCTGCTCACGCTCGCAAAGGTCATCGTGGTCCGGTTCATCTGTCATATCAATCCGTTCATCTGGACGAGCCATGTCCGCATGATGCCAAAGGATTTGATTGGTCTTTGTGTGGGCATTAATGTCATCCGATTTCGCACCACTATCTGATTCTGCCATCACAATCGAAACAGATCCCTTAGGCCCAACAACATCCTTGACAAAGAATGCTGTCTCACTCATCATTGGACCCCACCCGGCTTCATACCAACCGACAGACCCATCATCAAAGGACACCTGAAGCATCCCGTAATTTGGTACCTTGACTTCATCCGTTAGGTGAGCACCGACCGCGTAAACCTTGGTTGGCCGCGCCTGTGTCATCTGACACATCACGTCCACATAGTGCACACCGCAATCCACAATCGGCATAAATGTCTCCATCAAGCGCTTATGCCAATCCCACGTATCCTTGTTGGACTGCTGATTTAGGTTCATCCGCAAGACAAGAGGGTTTCCCAGCTGCCGCGCGATTTCAATAAAGCGCACCCACGATGGATGGTGACGCAAAATGTACCCTACGACGACCTTTTTACCTGTGCGCACGCTTGTATCGACAACGCTTTGGGCATTTTCAATGGTGTTTGCCAATGGCTTCTCAACAAAAACGTGCGCGCCCGATTCCATCGCCTGAATCGCAAAGCTGGCATGCGTATCGGGGAGGGTGTTGATGGAAACGACATCGGGTTT
>CAIRTT010000265.1 GCA_903881535.1 uncultured Armatimonadota bacterium | reverse complement strand
GAACCCGATTTGGATGATGATAAGCTGGTCAACGGCGGCTGAGCCCCGCTCGCGGCCGATCCCCGATGACTTGGCCCATGCCGGCTGAGCCCGCCGACGAGCCTCGGCAGTGGCAGGGCCAGCCCGTGCCACTGTTCAGCAATGAAGTGCCTGCTTACCCCATTCTCAGTGCCGTGCGCGTTGACGCTGCAGAGTTGTCGCTGATCTGCCTGCCCGTTGTTTTTCTGAATGGCTATGTGCGCACTGGCAGGTGGCGGCCGCCAGCGGCGCAGCAAACATCCTTCTACACAGCGCTCCGCGGGAGCGGCGTTTTCGGTTCCAGATTTTGGTGTTGCGCTTCCTGCTCGTGCGTCATTTCCGGTCGAGACAGCTGTCAAGAAGGGTCGTGATCCAATGGCAAGGCGGCAGGAGGAGAAATCAAATGACTCTGGTGACAGTGACGGTTCGTCTGACATTGAGGAGTCCCGATCCAAGAAGCCGAGAGGTGCCGTGATCCTTGCACGCTTCATTGAGAAAGGCTCTCTGAATTGGCTGCTCGGCAGTCCAAGGCCCCGCGTTACGAGGGGGGAAGAGCGGCGCGCCTCGAGGGGAGAAACGCCCGAAATCAGGTCCCAATTGAAATCCTTGCATTCCTGGTTTCTGCTGATCTGGTGGCGGCCGCAGGTGGCGCCACCGTGGGACCAAGTGGCGCGTCAGCGTCTGCAGGAAAGGCTGCATCCGCCAGTAGAAGGGCGTCAGCCGGAGCAGAAGGCCAAGGCGCACCGTCACCAGGCGACTATCAACCCGCCCCCTTTATTTCCGGCTTCTGGATCCACCCGCCTAGGATCTTGCCTGCCTCTGCCGACCGCCCAAAGCCCGCCAAGTCCTGTCTCCGTGTCAAAGCCGCCCCGCCTGTGCTACACGCCGATTCTCTCGTACCTCCGCCTCGGCAGCGCCGCCCAGTTGTAGGGAGAGCAGTTCTGACTAGACGTGCAAGGTGAAGAAGTTCTGCTCTGCAGGCGGAGCGACCTCGAAGGGAGCAGATGATTGCGCGATCGTGGTCCTGGAAGACTCAGACGATGAGCTCAGGGATTGCTTGGACGGCCCTAGGACGACAACTCGGAGAGGTCCCGGCCGACGCTGACGCAGCCCAGCAGGGGGGCTTTGCTAAAGCCCTGGATGCATCGACGTCCCCAACACCCCCCCCTGATGCTGATGCGACGTCCTCATTTCCCCCCCTCACACACGCGCCCTTTCGAGTGGGTGCCTCGCGGAGGACATTTTTCGGCAATAAAAAGCTTCTGGTTGTGTTTTCAGCCAGTTCCTGCCGTGCTGTGGCTGTTCCGTGTCCGGTTGTGTTTTCAGCCCGTTCCTGCCGTCCTGTGGCCGGGCAGTTCCGTGTCCGGTGGTGTTTCTGCCATGCTGTGGCCGGTTGAGCCCTTCCTGCCGTGCTGAGGCCGCTGGACCGTTCAGTGGCGTGCACAGACATCACTGATACAGCCAGCCTGAGGCTGGCAGCTGCAAACACCATAATGGAGGGCTAGCAGGGCTCTGGCAGCACCCTCGTCATCGTCACATTGGGGATTTACAAAGAATTCATTCAAGAAAAACTGAGAGCAGTCTCCTGTCCCTTGCCCCTCGCCCCAGGCGCCTGTCCTCGCTTCCCGCCCCGCCCTCGCCCCGCCCCCCTCTGCCCCTGCCTCCGGTCCTGCTGCCCACGCACGGGCCGCTTGGCAGCAGGAGCTGGGCGTCGCCCGCCAGAATCAGCACACAGCATATCCAAAGCTGAGCCGACAAACACGAAACCTGCTGGCTGAACCTGCTGAGCACACACCTTCACAGTTGAGCCCACAAATTCGAAACCTGCAGGCTGAACCGGCTCTGGCTGCAACAAACGAGAGCCAGTCGCCACAGGCTCTGCAGCTGCCTGCGTAGTCGGGTTCTTCCCACGTGGATACGTAGTCCGCTTCACAGGCTGGTCAGACCCATCATGCACATCAGGTCCTGTTTCTCCTTCTTTTTCCCACACCCATTCATAAGGCTCGCGTGCCAAATCTCGCTCTGCTGCACCGTTCTGGAATGCGTAGTCCTCGTCTTCATCCTCGTCCTGCTCAGGAAAATCAAAAGAACCCATCGTCAAGCCACCATGAAAGTCTTCCATGTCTTCCTCGGAGCCTGCTACGCTCTCGCCGTCGTCCGTGACGTAGACAGGTTGGCCATCAACAAGTTCATGCTGATCATCCGGATCAAAGCTCTTCACACCTTTATCTGATCCTTCAGGCTCCTCATCCGAGTCATCCTCAATTTGCACAGCAATCATCGCTAAAGCATTCTTCTTGCCCCTCTCCCCCCAAATTTTCTTGTTTGAGGTTTCAAAGGAAGGGGGCGGAGCATCTGGCCCGGCCTCAAACTCTGAGTGCAATTCCTCCTCAGAAAGCAGCGCCCGTCGAGGCTTGATATTAAATACAGCTGCACAACGTGGCTGCAGTGGTCCTGCTTCAGGCGAATTCCCAGCAGCACAGAGCCTCGCCATCTCGTGTGATACCAACTCTTTCCCGTATTCAAACATTTGAATCTCTTTCATGGTCACGTACACCATCAAGTTGGGCCTGTTTGCATATTCAGGTTTCTTTTTCCTCCAGCCGTTGGAGGCCAGCGCCTTGCGAGAAGCCCGTCTCCCGTACTCATGTCTCCGCTCGGCTCCAGAGTTGCTCATCATCCCCAGAGTCAGGCCCTCCTTCTGGAGAGCCCGCATGAAGTCCCCAGCATGATGCAGCAGCGTGTGCAGATAGTAGCTCTTGGAGTAATCCACTGTTGACATTGATTGGAACCGAAAGATAAACTCGCGGCACTCCTTTCCGAAGCGCGCAAAGCCGTCTTCGCCATCAACCACATCCTTCAGGAGTTTCTCGGAAAACCGCTCAGACATCAGCTTCACAACCACTGCCCACTGCCGCCACACTTCGATGGTCCGCGGAACAAACTTGGTCCCATATGCCGTCCCCACACCCTTGTCCTCCGCTGCACCAGGCCACATAGCATCAAGAACACGCTCGATGCCCATCCTGCCATCAGAGCCTGTCTTCAGCAGATCCCAGGCCTGGTGCCCCTCGAAGGTGACCTTTTCGTACTTTCCAGTGACCAGCGACTCCTTATAACTCCGATTGATGCCCAAGTCATGCAGCGCCGCGTTCATACCTTCAATCAGCTTCTTACTCCTGCTTGAGGTCAACGCTGCCTGGCATATTTGATAAAACAGCGTCTCCGTCACGCGCATGTTGCAGTGGAGTACGCAGAACGGACACATCTCTGCTGTGAGAGCAGGAAAGTGCTCCTTCAGATAATCAGACGGCCGCGAGAAACCAAAGACGGGGATCACTCGAACACAGGTCCCCTTGGGGACAACGCATCGAACACATGAACACTGCAAGGGATGATTCTCCTTCCAGCCGACAAGCGATTTCAGCACGGCCTCGTCCGGCTCAGAGTTGGCTATAGGCACTTTCCTGGCCCTTTTTTTCGCCCGCCTCGCCCCATGACCCGATTCAGCCTCCCGCTCCATATCGGCTCGGGCCGCAGCTTCCCGCGCCGCTGCGTCCATAGCAGTGCTATTGCGAAGGCCTTCAGCTGTCAATATCTGGACCTTTCTGTGATCCTGTCTTGTATTGATGGCGTAGAGTGTCCTGGCATGCATATCATACTTGTTCGCCATCGCCTGCAAGGATGTCTCCTCATCTGTAGTGACCAGTACATACGGCAGGTGCCGATCTTCCTCGTGGGCCATGCAGTGTCCACAGTAATGGTTTCCAGCGCACCCATGCCCGAAGACCGCACACTGTGCAGCCATGTCACCACCAAAAATGAAGTTAATCTTCACAGGGCAATACTTCTTCCCTCCATCCTCGCACACGGCCTGCTGTTCGTTCTCAGGCAACTTGCGAAATGCCTCCGCCTGGCCAAGAAACGTCTGCAGCACCCTATTGAAGACGAGCCCGTTTTCTGCAAGTTGCTGGAATTCTTCGAAGACGGGAGTAGCATTGAGCCGCACCTTTTCCCTGGAGTCCTTGCCCATCCAAATCCCAAGCGTGCGCAGACCCAGAGCCCTGTGGCTGTCGGCTTCCCCCGCCTTGCCCTCGTCAAAGACTTGAGCTGACATCTCAGTATGACTGGTTTTGCGGGTGACTGTGCGAGCGTCCAGGGTAAATTTGACAGTCCGCTTGTCTTGCCACCCGTGCATACCAGGCCCTGAAAGTCCAATCACCCGTGCCCCTGATTCTTTGCGTGAGTTCTTTGCAGATGTCATTTGCAACCTGCGGGTAAGGTCAATCTCAATCACCGCAGTCGGCGAGGCAAACCAACCGTCCGCTGTAGCATACAGAGCCAGGTCAATGTTTGCACACTCTTCAATTGTCGCTCTAGCTGTGCGGAGATCACCCTCAGTTGGCATCACGTTGCGAAAGCCCATCTCCACCAAAATGCTGCGGATTGCTCGGTACGCTTGCGTTGAGACATTGTTCTGCGCTAGCGTGGACGCTGCCCTGAGCAGAGCAATCTGGCTCTTCCGCCTTGCTGCAAGCTGCACCTTGTACTCCTTGATGATCAGCTCCTTGAATCTCGGACTGTTGGACAGACTGAAGCGCTGAATCCTGGGGTCCTTCGCAACCAGGCGCTGAAGGGCAGGCATCATGTCTGAGATCAGGGCAGCAACAATCACCTTGAGGTCATCCTTGTTCTCCTCGCTAAGAATCGGCTTTTCTGTTTCACCTTGCGCGGCTCCCCTGGCCATTGACGGAATCTGCCACTTTGCTCTGCCCTGACGCGTGAACAGCTGATCAACATGGGATTTGATCACACCAGCTGCTACTTGGAGGTGACCTCGTTTGTACGGTTTTGCGTCGGCTGCAACCTGGGCGAATTCAGCTGCCACTTCCGAGTCCATGTTGTCAACAATGTGCGCTGCTAGACTTTCAGCAGACGCTGAAGCTTGTTCCCCATCTCCCCCCCCATCTCCACCTGCGGCCCGTCGACCGGGTCAGTATAGAGCCCAGATGCCGCACTACAAGTCTGCCCCTCTCCCCAGCAAGTCACCTGCTGACGCTCCAGCCTCGGACGCCTGTCCACCACCTCCTCCACCGCCCCCGCCCCCCCCCTCGCCACCTGCGGCCCGTCGACCGGGTCAGTATAGAGCCCAGATGCCGCACTACAAGTCTGCCCCTCTCCCCAGCAAGTCACCTGCTGACG
>CAIRTT010000264.1 GCA_903881535.1 uncultured Armatimonadota bacterium | reverse complement strand
GGGCTGACATGTCACAGTTACGGCCCCTGACGCGATACAATTCTACATCCGGAGGTTGCGCCAACGTGTGGCAACGATTTACTGAACGTGCTCGTCGTGTCGTGTTTTTCGCCCAGGAAGAAGCTGGCAGGCTTGGTGAGAATTATGTCTCGACCGAGCATCTGCTACTGGGACTGGTTCGGGAGAGTGACAGCGTGGCTGCTCGTATACTCGAGACGCTAGGGGTGTCTGCCAGCCGGGTCCGTACGGAGATCGAGCGGCAGGTTACAAAAGGGGATGGACGAACCGGACCTGACATGCAGCTTACCCCGCGTGCCAAACGTGTAATCGACCTCGCCTACGACGAAGCAAGACAGCTCAACAACAACTACATTGGAACAGAGCACCTCCTGTTGGGTCTTATTCGTGAAAACGATGGACTTGCCGGGCGTGTTTTGGCGAAATTTGGAGTTGACTTAGATCGGACTCGACGTGAAGTCCGGCGCCTGCAAGATCAGGAGCCAGCAACTGCTGGCGCCCGTACAGGAGCCAGTACTGCGGCACCGAGCCGTTCGAATAGCCGAACGCCAGCACTGGATGAATACGGCCGTGACTACACCGTTATGGCCAAGGAAGACAAACTGGACCCAGTAGTCGGTCGAAGTGCGGAAATCGAGCGTGTCGTACAGATTCTGTCCCGCAGAACTAAAAACAACCCTGTTCTTGTTGGTGAGCCAGGTGTTGGTAAGACAGCTATCGCCGAAGGTTTGGCGATGCGGATTATTGAGGGGGATGTCCCTGAAATCCTAGCAGACAAGCGAATTGTTGCTCTCGACATGCCCGGTCTAGTCGCTGGGACCAAGTATCGTGGAGAGTTCGAAGAGCGCATGAAGCGTGTGATGGAAGAGGTACGCCGCGCGGATGGTCAGATTGTGTTGTTCATTGATGAACTGCATACGTTGGTCGGCGCGGGTGCTGCTGAAGGTGCTATAGATGCATCCAATATCATGAAGCCAGCTTTGTCGCGTGGTGAGCTGCAGTGCATTGGTGCCACGACACGGGATGAGTACCGGAAATACATCGAACGCGATGCTGCGCTTGCCCGTCGCTTTCAAATGGTCAAGGTTGAGCAGCCATCGGTAGAAGAAGCTGTCGAAATTCTGAAAGGGCTGCGGTCCCGGTACGAAAGCCACCACAAGGTCGAAATCACGGATCATGCCTTAGAAGCGGCATCCCGCTTGTCAGACCGTTACATCACCGACAGGTTTCTCCCTGATAAGGCGATTGACTTGATTGATGAAGCATCATCGCGTGTTCGTCTAAGGGCCGCAACAGCGCCTCAGGCGCTACGGGATGCTAGGCATGAGCTTGCAGACATCGAGCGGCAGCTGGCGGTCGTTGCTGAGCAGAGTGACTTTGATCGAGCGACCTTTCTTGAAGAGCAGAAGGGTTTTCTTACAACCCGAATTGCTGACCTGCAGGCTCAATGGGAAGAGAAACGTGCATCCATTCCACTCATCGTCGGTGAGGATGAAATCGCGCATATTGTAACGACCTGGACGGGAATTCCTGTCTCTCGCCTTGTTGAAACGGAAACGCAAAAGCTCCTCCAAATGGAATCTGCGCTCCATAAACGGGTCATCAGTCAGGATGAAGCAATCAATGCTGTCAGTAAGGCTGTACGTCGTGCCAGAAGTGGCATGAAGGATCCTCGGCGCCCGATGGGGTCGTTCCTGTTTGTCGGACCCACGGGTACGGGTAAAACGGAATTGGCAAAAGCGCTCGCTGCATTCTTGTTCGAAAAAGAAGATGCGCTTGTTCGTATCGACATGAGCGAGTATATGGAGCGCTTTGCCGTTTCACGGCTCGTAGGTGCGCCCCCTGGCTATGTTGGCTTTGAGGATGGTGGTCAGCTAACAGAGGTGATTCGGCGGAATCCGTATTCTGTGATTTTGCTCGATGAAGTCGAGAAAGCCCATCCTGAAGTCTTCAACCTTCTCTTGCAAG
>CAIRTT010000263.1 GCA_903881535.1 uncultured Armatimonadota bacterium | reverse complement strand
GCAATCGATGCTGTTGACGAAGTTGGAAACCCGACGATTCTTGCAACATTCGCTGTGATTGCCGCCATTCTGCCACTAGCGTTTGTCGGTGGCCTGATGGGGCCATACATGCGACCGATTCCTGTCGGAGCAAGCGCAGCGATGGTGTTTTCTCTCCTGATCGCGTTCATCGTGACGCCATGGGCAGCTGTGAGAATCCTTCGTAAGGAAGGTCAAGGGAAAGCATCAGCTGGTGGTCATCATGGAGAGGGTCCGGAAGATAGGCTTACGATTCTCTATCGTCGCATCATGCTGCCATTACTCCGTAGCTGGAAAGTGCGTTCTGTATTCTTTGTCGCTGTCGGGATCATGATGGCCGGGGCGATGTACCTGCTGGTGAACAAATCCGTCACCGTCAAGATGCTTCCCTTTGACAACAAGAACGAGTTTCAGGTGATTGTTGACATGCCAAAAGGGACATCCCTTGAAACGACGCTCGCGGTTACACGTGAACTGGCCACTAGCGTGGCGAATACCAGGGAGGTCGTTGACTATCAGGTCTACGCAGGAACCAGTAGTCCGTACAACTTCAATGGACTTGTCCGCCATTACTTTATGCGCAATGAACCCTATCAGGCGGATATTCAAGTCAACCTCCTGCCGAAGGGAGATCGCAAGCGCCAAAGCCATGACATCGCCAAGGCATTGCGCGTGGAGCTGGCACCAATCGCTTCCCGCCTCGGAGCGCGTATCAAGATCGCAGAAGTTCCACCTGGCCCTCCCGTCTTACAAACGCTGGTGGCTGAGGTCTATGGACCCGATGATGCGACACGCCTAGCGGTTGCCAATCGCGTCAAGGGGGTGTTTGAGACGACAGAGGGTGTGGCTGATATCGACTGGTATGTGGATGCAGACCATACAACACGAAACATCAAAATCGATGCTGTCAAAGCGGCTGTATCCGGAGTTTCTCTTGCAGATGCACAAGCAGCGCTGAGAATCGCATTGTCCGGTGGGAATGTTGGTTTGCTGCATGAAGATGAGTCCCGGGAGGACATCAGCGCCGTTGTACGCCTCGAGCGTAGTGAGCGAACCGGTAGTGATGTGCTTGAGCAGCTGCAGGTAAGAACGACCAATGGCCAAATGGTCTCGCTCAGTGAGCTGGTGAAAACAAATGTCACATCTGGGGACAAGGCCGTCTATCACAAGAACCTGCAACCGGTTGTGTACGTTACGGGTGATGTTGTCGGTCGGCAGGAAAGTCCGGTTTACGCGATCCTGAAGATGAATGCTTCGCTGGATAAGCTGGAGCTACCTGGTGGGGTCAAGCTGAATGTGATGACAACGCACTTACCAGATGACACCCGCACACCAGCGATGAAATGGGATGGCGAGTGGCACATCACGTACGAAGTCTTCCGAGATCTTGGAATTGCTTTTGCCGCGGTGCTGATACTTATCTACATCCTTGTCGTGGCATGGTTTCAGGACTTCAAAATTCCTATCGTCATCATGGCGCCAATCCCGCTGACGCTGATTGGTATTCTGCCGGCACACGCGATGCTTGGAGCGTTCTTTACTGCAACATCGATGATTGGCTTTATTGCGGGGGCGGGGATTATCGTCCGTAACTCGATTATATTGGTTGACTTTATCGAGCTACAGCGTAAGCAGGGCGCATCTTTGGAGCAGGCAGTCGTAGATGCCGGCGCGATTCGCTTCAGACCGATGCTCCTTACGGCTGCGGCTGTGATCGTCGGGTCGTTTATGATTCTCTTCGATCCAATTTTCCAGGGGCTGGCAGTCGCGCTGATGGCCGGTGAAGTTGCAAGCACACTCTTGTCCCGAATTGCCGTTCCGGTGCTCTATTACATGGCTGAGGCAGGGAAGGAACGCAAGAAGCACAGGAGTGATACGCAGCGTGTCTGAGAGGAAGATC
>CAIRTT010000262.1 GCA_903881535.1 uncultured Armatimonadota bacterium | reverse complement strand
CTTCTCGAACAATGTGGCTGCGCGGATTGGCGGCGGTGGTGCTGCTGGGGATGCTCCTCAAAAGCTGATGTCCTATGGCACGACTGCTTACCAAGCTATTTCCGCTACCAGCCTCCTTGTGACGATTGCCGCATTGATTGTGGGCAGTGGAAGTATTGCCGCAGACAACCGCGCAAATGCACTTCTCGTCTACCTCTCAAAGCCCATCACCAAAGGAGACTACCTCCTCGGCAAATGGATGGGAGTGTTCATGCTTCTGGCAGCCTTGGTCGTCTTGCCAACACTCCTCCTCTGGGTGTTCTATGCAACCACGTACGCCGATGAAGGCTTTTTCAAGCAAGAGCCATGGCTCTGGGCCAAGCTGCTGGGGGCATCCCTCATAAGCCCGGTGCTCAACACCAGCCTCATGATCGGCTTTTCGGCGTGTACGAAAAATGCCCGCCTTGCCGGCTCGCTGTTTGCAGCATTCACCTTCATTTTGCTGACGGTCTCCAACACGGCTGGCTTCCTGATGTTCCGAAATGCAACCCTTGACCAGGACCTCGGGGCTGGTAAATCAGTCGTACGACGGGCGATCACAGTGCAACACATCTCGGTGCGCGGCGTCGCGGATGGCCTCTCAATGGAACTCCTCGATGTTGACCCCAAAAAGGTGATGGCAGGTGGACCCAAAAAGCTACGTAAGCGATTACAGTCACCGTATCCGCTGCCACTGGTTGGCATCGGACTCCTGATGATAATCCTGCCCATTGGCATCGCACGGGCTAAAATCCGCGCAGTGGAGGTCGTTTCAGGATGAACGTCGACAATACCATCCACTTCGAACACGTCTCACGCTGGTACGGCCAGGTCATTGGCCTCAATGATGTGTCCTTTACCATTCCTAAGGGCCTTACGGCTCTCCTCGGGCCAAACGGTGCTGGGAAGTCCACGATGCTTAAGCTGGTGACAGGCCAGATCAAACCGACAACGGGTGGCATTGCCGTCCTCGGTGAGCAACCATTTTCTAATCCGCGCGTCGCACGCAACCTTGGCTACTGTCCTGAAATCGATAACTTCTACGAAGACATGACCGGGCGGCAGTTTGTCGAGCTCATGGCAACCCTGAGTGGCTACAAGGGCGAGGACAAAACCCGCCGGGTCCAGAACAGCATCGACCGTGTTGGGATGTCCGATCGCTGTGACCGAAAGCTTGGCGGCTACTCCAAAGGAATGCGCCAGCGTATAAAGGTTGCGCAAGCGATTGTGCATGATCCAAAGGTACTCGTGCTGGATGAACCTCTCAATGGTCTTGACCCTCTTGGCCGGCGTGACATGGTCAACCTATACCAGCAGTTTGCCGAAGAAGGGATGTGCGTACTGATTAGCAGCCATATCCTCTACGAGGTTGAGCAGATTACAGACCGTATTCTGGTGATGTACAAAGGGCGACTCCTCGCGCAGGGCGGTATCAGAGACATCCGGAAACAGATTGACTCACACCCGCACCGCATCACGCTGACGACAGATAATCCGCGCAAGCTAGCGGGTGCATTACTGCTGGATGACACAGTCATCAGTGCCCGGATGCCACAGAACAACAACCGCGTGGTGGAAGTTGAGACTGCGCAACCGGAAAAGTTCTACAGCAACTTGGCGGACATCATTTTGGATGGTGGCTTTGAAGTCGACGTCTTCCAGGCACCTGACAACAATTTGGAAGCGGTCTTCCGCTATCTGGTGAGTGCATGACAGCCGACTTTCGCCTCTTTCTTAATGCGCTCAAGGATGTCCTGAGCAGCCGCCGTATTTTTATCGCGCTGTTCCTGATGGTCCTCCCGGCCATCATCGGACTCATTTGGAAATCTGCTGCTGGAGAACGCTTCGAAGCACTTGAGTCCTATAACACGCTAGCGGCGGGATTAGTCTTCGGATTTATTCTGACGATTTTGTCAGTTATCTACGGAACTGGTGTTCTGAGCCAGGAGCTCGAAGGCAGAACCATTGTCTACTTGCTCACACGCCCGATTCCACGCTGGCGCATTCTGCTTGCAAAGTACCTCGGAGCTTGGTTAGCCATCACGGTAACGGTGAGCATCAGTGAAGTGCTGCTTGCACTGGCGATGTTCGGCACGAAGCTGTCGGGTGTCCCCTTGATGAGTGATATCAAGATCATCCCACTTGGAGCCGCAGCATACGGAGCGCTCTTCCTCTTGCTCGCGACACTCCTCAGCAAACCGCTTTCCTACGGTCTGTTGTTTGCCTTTGGCTGGGAGAGCTGGGTACCATCCCTGCCCGGTGGCTTTAGCCGCTGGTCGATCATGGCCTATCTCCGCACGCTTGCACCACACCTTCAGGAAACGGCTGAATCAACGACCGAAACTGGTGGCGGGGGTGGAGGCGGT
>CAIRTT010000261.1 GCA_903881535.1 uncultured Armatimonadota bacterium | reverse complement strand
CCTCCAGAATACGGCAGTGCGTAGGAGGAGAAGTTACCTGCATGTAGGACTTGGTTGCCTCCTTGGGTGATCGCTCCACTGAATGCTGCAGTCGTGCCGTTGAGAGCGCCTGTAAGTGTGCCCCCAGCTAACGGAAGCTTGGTGGCATCTGGATAGGAGGTGTAGTTGCTAGACGTCAGAAGTACTTGCCAAGCATTCCACGTTGAGTTGATGCCATTGCGAATGCTGAGCTGTGCGGGGCCTGAGGCATTGACTCCGCTTTGGTTGGCAAAAGCTAACTGGTACGAAGAGTCTCCCGTGCTTGTTGACGTACCGTCCCAAGGAGTAAATGTCATTACTCCAGCGTAGTTTCCAGCGCCATTACCAGTGGCCGCCCCAACAAAATCCCAGTTTACGGAGCGAGCAAGCGTGGTTGGTAGGCGATCCGATAGATTTCGCGGCCCATCGACAAACTCAATACGTCTAGAACTACCACTGATTGAGCTACCCGAAGTAATGTACCCACTATCGTTGCTGAAGCTGGACACGGCAGTAGGTCTGCCACTCACGTTTGTCCATGCCACGGAACCTGCACTGCCAGTTACATTACCAGTCACATTACCCGTCAAAGGGCCACTAAATGCTGCTGCGGTTATAGTGCCACCTGACGAAATAGCTCCATTAGCTCTTATGAGTCCATTTGTCCAAATGCCTATCCCAATAACAGTACGAACAACACCCGCATTCGAAATCGCCATACAATGCTCAAGAGCATAGCCTGTATTAAGTTGACGCGCTGCATTATCGTAGGACCAAGACACTCCATAAAAATTAGCTAAAGTTCCACCCGCTCCAAGCGTGTAAGCCGATCCCATTGCAAATAAACCCTGATGTAAATCTGGGTTATATTGACCTACTAATCCATATCCTGCACCGCCTGTATTAAGCGTAAAATGCACACCTGACTGCTGACCTGTAGCAGTAGCTGCATTACCAGTACAGGAACCCGAGCTACCACTAGCATTACCCGTGATGCTGATGGGCCAATTTCCGGTTGCTCCGGTTCCTCCAAGTGTTGGAGAGTAACTGTTGTAGTTACCGTCATGCAGGACAGTGCGCCACGACGAATAGGCTGCATCCGTTTTGCGACGGAAATAAAACCCATCGGAAGCGTAAGGGAAAGCGACCTGAGTCCACCTGCTTCCTGATCCTATCTCGATGGTCCGATAGTTGGGCTGGTTGTCGGGAGGTTTGGTTCCACCAAACGCACCGTCGTACTGGTAAAGCCCCGGAGTTGAAACGGTGTCGAGACTCTTGGACTGGTAAGCGTCAGTTCCGTATGCTGGAGTGTACCCAAGCCCCGTCGTCACTTGACCTGAAGTGATCGTTCCGGTGTACGTCGGAAGATCTGCGGACGTTAGTGACGTACCTGCCGTGATAAGGCCCTTCGCGTTGGCTGTGACCTTGGTGTAGGTGCCTGGGGTGGCTAGGACGTTGGCGAGCGTCAGCACAATGCCGGTGGAACCCGATCCTGTAGCGTCCCCAGTAATGCTGATGCTCTGGTTGCTTGTCAGGTAGCTTGCGTTGCTTCCCCCAGTGACCAACCCCTTAGCATTGACCGTGACGTTGTTGTAGGTGCCTGCCGTGGCTCCTGAGTTGGCAAGTGTGGCCGCAAACGACAGCGCGGTAGTGCCATCAAACGCTAAGCTGGTTCCTGTCACGTCACCTGTAAGAGAGATCGTGCGTCCGGTGGCCCAACGAGCAGAACTTCCACCAATGCTCAGGTTTGGGGCGCTTGTGGTTGCTGCGTGAAGGACTTGTTGCCCTCCCTGCTGCAGCGCCACAGAGAAATTAGCCGCGCCAAGGCTATCCCCTGAAGCGATATTCAGATTTCCCCCGCTGGGAACAATCGACCACGACCGGGTGCCAAGCTGATTGAGACTAATCGACCCAGCGGTTCCGCTTCCAGCCATGCCAACTCCAATCGAGTTGACTTGGTAGTTGTTGGATGCATTGAGAGCGTTGGCAGTGGTGGCCGTAGCAGCGGTGCCGCCTGCGTTTCCAGTAATACTTGTTACTATTTCAGCTTTAGATATTGCTGTAACTCTTGTTAAAGCAGCCGTAGTTGCATCTGAAACTGTCCATCCTTCTAAAGCAGCATTACCCTGATCGTAAATACACCTAACATTAAATCTTCCATAATAAATAGCGGCCGACATATGCAAACAAACTTTTCCGCTTGCATTTGTGCCTATGGAAATTACACCTGGATTCCAACCGCCTAAATTAGTATAGGTTAAATTTGTCCAGCTATTTGCATAAGCATACCACACTATTTCTAAATGTATTGGCACAGCATTACCATAAGCATAGCCTTCAACAATTACGGTCGGCATGTTAAACGTGCCGTAATCGATATTTGTAGTTATTAAATATCCATTTGTTGGGGTTCCTCCTCCGCCGTAATATACGCAAGTTAAACCGTGGTTAGCAGCAGATATCGTAGGCACTCTAACATTACCCGAAAAAGATGCCGTCGTTCCTGTGATCGATCCTGCGGCCACTACGTTGCCACTGTCGTCGATCGACAATGTGTTCGCTGTGTTGGCCTTGTTGCGCCAGTAGTGGACACCGCCTGATCCACTCTTGTAAAATAGGTTGCCAGATGCGACGTAGAGTCCGTACTGAGCATCCCCGAGGATGTGCCCAGGTGAAGCAAACGTGCCGTAGCCTGAAGTTACCGCGCCAGTGAAGGTTGAGTAGCCTCCGTAGTTTCCTGCGTGGAGGACTTGTTGCCCTCCCGCTGTCACCGTACCAGTCAAAAATGCGACGTTGCCGGTGTTGTTAAACGTATGAGCTCCAACAAATCCACCAGCAGCGTTATATGTCTGAAGCTCAAGAGTCCCGGTGTTGTTATGAAGCTGATACGCACCGTAGGATGCGTTGAAGATTGCCCCGGTTGTTACGTTTCGATTGAACCCGATTAGCCCCATGATTGAGGCGTTAGAGTTCAGGCTCATGTAGGAGCCAATCAGAACCTGTCCTGTGACTGTACCACCACCGATTGGGAGGGCGTAGGTGGACACGTTACCCGCGTGAAGCAACGCATTGCTTCCCCATGACACGCTCGCGGTGTCAATTACGAGGTTGGTGCCAGATGACCTTCCAATGCTTATCGTTCCACCATAGGATACCATGTACAGCGGTCTACCATTAGCCTCAATGCGGACATTTACCGCGTCCCACATCCCCATCACTAATGTGTTCGTGCCGTCTGTGATTCGTTGGCGTCCGTTGGAGTAATTGATAACCAACTCACCAGTTAGCGTACCACCAGATAGAAGCAGGGCATCGGTGATGCCATACCCAGCTAGAGTTGTGGGATTGGTTCCAGCGGTGACACGGCCTTTGGTATCGGTCGTCACTGAACGGTAGGTTCCAGCGGTTCCGGCAAAAGCTAGAGTGAGTGCGACAGTTCCCGCGGTAGACGTGACATCGCCTCCCGTAAACGCCGGGAGACGCGCAGCGAGGAGAGCTCCTGCATCCAGATTTCCGGCATTCCGGTAATACGACCCAATTTGGCCTTCAAGGTACTGAGCGTTGAGGTTGGTAACGAGCGTTGCTTGATTTACCGTAAATGGGGAAACACCCGCCAATGTATATATCTGCAGTTGGCTCTCAAGCTTCATGCTTTATTTGTATTAATATCCGACGACTACCCAACGGTATGTGGCCGCGTTTGCGGGGGGCACAGCGAACGTAAACCTAACCGTATTTAAATCGAAGGTTTTCGTGTCCACCATTATTAGGTCGTCGTTTGCATCGTAGAGAGCACACTGGACCATTTTAGAGTTCAGGTTATGAGTCGCAGAAAAAACGGTTATGACCGCGTTTCCAGTGATCGTTCCTGAGACCTGAGCCACTAACGCAGCATTCCTGTCTGTCAGCGAATATGTGCGAAGAGTTGTTCCACCTGTCGCGAACAGAGCGTACTGAGTTCCAGTGCCGCCGTTTGCGCCAGGAAGGATGCCTGTAACCGCGTTTGCACTGGCAAGATTGATCGCACCAAAACCAAGGGCAGTACCTGCTGAATCAACACGCAATACTTGATTTGCTGTGCCGGTAATCGCAGCTCCGTTTGCTGCTGTGGCGGTGGAATTGCCAAACACCGACAATCCCGCGACTTGTTGGAACTTGGCGAAGGAGACCGCGTTCGCCGCAATCGTCAGGGCTCCAGCCGCCGAAATCGTGGCGTCGGTTGACATCGACACGAACACCGGGACTCCACCTGCGCTGCCCACAACGATCTGGCCGGTGGTTGGTGCAGCGGTCTGCCCCATCGCGCTTGCACCGCCGTAGAACAAACCGTTTGTGGTCCACGCTGAGAGCCCAGTGCCACCGTTTCCGATCGGAAGGATTCCGCTGACATGGTTGGTGAGGGTTATTTTACCCCATGCAGGAGCGACTCCAACGCCTCCAGCAATCAGGGCGTTGCCAACTGCTACGTCGGCAAGCTTCGAGAGCGCGGTAGAAGTACTCGCGTAGAGGATATCTCCGACCGCGTAAGACGACTGCCCAGTTCCTCCGTTGGCTGCGGCAAGCGTTCCTGTAACAGCAGCAACGGCGCTGATGTCGATAGCTCCGAACGCTGGAGCGCCACCACCGGCCGGAACGCGCAGCACCGAGTACGCAGCACCTGCACCAATGAATCCAATCGTCGTGAGACCAGATGCGTAGGGGATCGTGTTCGCCGTGTAGTCACTGTTCTGGGCGAAATTGAACTGAACGCCACTGAGGGCCATGCCTCTACCAGCACTGTACGATCCGGCACCGGAGAACTGCGTCCAGGTGAGAGCAGTGGTGTCAAGAGCCACCGGAGCATCGGCGGTCATCACCCATCCGGTGTCCGCGTAAATCGTGCCTTGCTCGATGAAGGTAAACGATCCAGGGGATGCCTTGGCGCTCGTGTTGAAATCGGTGGCACGAGTCAGCACCCATGGCGTACCGTAGGCACCAATTACCGTGACCGTATAGACACCGTTTTGAGTGGTCGCTGTGCTGTTCTTGACGAGAACGCGATCTCCAACAGCTAGCGTAACGCCATCGATGACCAGAGCCACCGCTGGGCCGGTTATCGTCAGTGCACCAGCACTGTAAGTGCCGCCGAGGTCAGCGGTTGTAGAGACACGGCAGGACGTCTTTACGTCGAGACCCTGAGTCGTTGAGTCAACGTATCGCTTGTTAGCGGCGTCCGTGTCTGCAACCGGGTCAGCAAGGCTTGTGATCTTGTATCCACCGAGATCGACATTAGCTACAGCAGCCTGAAATCCAGAGATCGGTATCGCGTTCTTGGCGACAGCAGAACCAACGCCACTAGCTCCAACAATGAACGAACCATTAGCTAGCGTGATTTCACCCGGAACTACTGTCAGGGACGTAATGTTCAGAACGACAGCGCCGGTTCCATTAAACCCAACTAGAGCTGCTGTGCCTTTTCCGGTGATTGAGAAGTTCTGTGAGTTCTGAAGCTGGGTGGCTAGCGAGGCAACACCTGTCAGGCTAGCCGTAATTGTACCAGCTCCGAAATTGCCACTAGTATCACGAAGGACTGCAGTCGAAGTCCCTGCAACATGACTTATCGATAGCGGGTAGATGGCTTGCCAGTTCGTTCCATCACTCCAATTCAACCGATTGTTGGCCGAATCCATCCAGAAAGCACCCTTCTGACTGGTTGCGGCGTAAGGCTGCGAACTGCTGTTCTGAGTTCTGAACTGGACGATCTCCAGTCCACCCATATCAATCGGCGAGTAAAATTTCATTTTAATCTTCTAGTTTACGTATGCTTTACCGGAATTTTCTGAAAATAGCGTCAGTGTGCAGGTGTTAGTGTCGATGTATTCCACATCACCAAAAAACACGTTGTTAGACATGTTCACTGCGGTGACCGAAGGATACCAGCCTAAGTCGTGTTGGATTATCCACTTAGAGCTTGGTATGCCTTGGTTGTGAACATATCGAGCACTCTTGATGATCGCCTGTACGTCAACTGCGGTGACGCTTCCAGAGTCAATCTCATCGATTTGACTCTGAAGGCTTTCCACGTGTGATGAGACGATGCCGTTGATACCAGAAATCTGCCTGTTGATGATCGCAACAGCCGCATCAACTGCGCTCGCAATCTTTTCGGTTGGATCGATCGTGATGCTGGTCGTCTGGGCACCGACAGGTATCGGGAACTGCGCCTGAAAATTCGTTCGCCAACGATCAACCTCTTCCGAGAAATCCTTAATCGACTGTTCCGTTAGCCGATTAGGCAGCTTCGGAAAATCAGGCACCACGATGTCAGCAGTGCCCAACCCGGTATTGGCCCCTAACCCCTTTCCTGGGGTGGAAGCCAAACGGTTAATTAGGACTGCTTTGGCATTGGAGGCCATAGGCTACAGATTGCCAAGAACGTCCAACGCTACAACTCGAAGTCGTTCCTGGAACCGCTTCTTTGTAAGCCCAAGCGACGCTCTGTAAGAAGCTGCCGCCTTGCTCTGTAATAAACTGCGATTGCTGTAGGCCTCTCTCATCGCTGCAATGACGCTGTCCCTTGTTGGTTTGGCTCCACGACCAGCACCTTCGTACGGATGATCAGGCGGAGCAGGGACCATCGTGTAGTCAAGATGCCATGATGTTTCTGGGGTCGTGAAGTCTGCAGGGCCTCCCCAAGGAACTATGATCGACGGCCTTCCAGATGCCATTAGTTCGCACGCTGGAAAGTTCCATCCCTCTAGGCCTGACAGGAACACGCCGCAGTGATGTTTTGACAGCATCTGTTCGTAGATTTCCTTCGTGTAGTCTTCGTAAATGATGTCGATGCGCGGGTCTTTTACCTCCCGTCGAAAGCAGTCCGGGTTGCTCTTGATCGTTAGCTGAACATCTTTCTCGGAAGGGAAGGCAAGTGAGAAGTATTCTATTAGATCGCAGATGCCTTTACGTGATTTGACTCCGCTGTCTCTGCCAACGCAGATAAACTTAAATACGGAATCCGTCGGCATAGGGGACCACTCGGATTCCCCCCACAATTGAACAAGATGAATCGGCTTTCTGTAACCACTGTTCCTGAACATCTTCAGGTTCATTGAGCATGGAACAATTAAAGCCTTTGCATCCATTAATCCTAATGCGCTCTGCGGAAGAGCATCAGGCTCCCACATCGTAAACCGAATTGGAGACGAAGCTGATTGAACGGGAGTTGTTAATATGAAATCAGGGTAGTCGTTTATAGATACATGAATCATGTTTAACGCATCCATGCACGCCTTTGCAAGGCGACCGTACCCTGTCGCCGCATCTGTTGTCGGTGTGTAAAATCGTAACGGACGCCAAAACGGCGTCGTTCGATTGTTCAGAGGCGGCCGAACATTGACAGTCAGCATGCGTCTGGAGCAGTCAGTCGAGGCTCACGGACAAAACTTTGCTGACGACGGCAAGCCCACACCAGATTTGAGATCGCGTCCACGTAGGCCTTTGTCGCTGTCTGGAATGTGCCCATGTCCTTTGTCTCTTTGCGAGCCACCTGCGAGTCAAGGTATAGCTCCACAGTGCTCATTACGTCTCGATCCTGAAACGTAGCAGGAAGGACTGTTCCGTCCTCAAACGTGCGCCGAATACCGTTCCACTCGACGACAACTTGCTCGGTGCTCTCGATGGATGGGAAGATGTAGATCGTTCCGCGATTGAGTGACCAGTAGCCCTTCTTGGTTTCGGTTCGATAGTCTTTGTCTGTAGACGGACTTCCTGCGACATAGAGAGGTGATCCAGCAGCATGGTTGAGTGTGTATGGATTCATGCCGTACGCATTCTCTGAAATGCAGCATCGGTAAGAGTTAATCATGTCGTTCATCCGGTTCTGATCGATGTAGGCGTACTCAACCTCCGAACAGCCTTGATCCACAACCATGGTGTACACCCGTTCAATGTTGCCATCTACTGTATCGAAGGTGTTTGAACCGCAATGGAACAGCGTGGATGACTGCGCTATGTAGTCTGCGTTGTCGGTGCGCAAACATGGGATCTTTGTCTGTAGATCGATCAGAGCATCCTTGACCGCAAGCTTGTGAACATTGACCAAGTTTTCAGCCTCGCCTTCAGGGAAGACGGCTGCGCTGATCAGGGTGTAGTATTGAGCAAATGTCATCTCGCAAGCCTTCCACGCTGAGACTCTAGATCGGCGATCTGAGCGTTCAACATGCTGATGGTTGAGTTGTCGGTAGAAAGCATTGCACGCTCCCTAACAGATCGAATCTGCTGGGCAAGCAAGCCATCGAAAGTCTGGTACGCCGCGTTGACTGCAAGGCTGGAATTCCGAACTCGATTGACGGCGAAAAGCAGGATTAAAATCCCTATGCCAACCAACCCGATGCTCACACCGATTGGGATTGAAACCTCCTTCTTATCGGCGGTCGCCGTCTTTTCGGTGTCAGCAGCGTCCACGTTCGATGCGTAGTGAGTCTCCTCCCGGTAGGGCTGGTTGACAGCATCTAGAGTGGGTTCGCGCTGTACTCGGGGAACTTCCACCACCCTGACTTGAACTACAGGAGCTGGAGACTGATCAACTTGCGGAATCTTCAACTCCACTTTGTTGCCAAGGCCCCCGACATGAAGCTCTGCAATCGGACCTTTCTGCTGTCCGTTGACAACCTTGGAGAACTGCTCACTCGACTTAAGGCTGGCAGTCGCGGCTTCAGCGGTAGTGCTTGAT
>CAIRTT010000260.1 GCA_903881535.1 uncultured Armatimonadota bacterium | reverse complement strand
GTTGACGATTGCGCTCACGCTGCGCGGGATTCCGATGGTGTATTACGGGGATGAGCTTGGGCTTCCGGGCGGGGATGACCCTGACAACCGTCGGCATTTCCCTGGTGGATTTCCGGGGGATGTTCGTAGCGCATTTTCGTCATCCGGGCGGACACCGGATGAGGCGCGTATCCACGGACACGTCCGTCAGCTGCTGACGTTGCGGAAGCGTGAGAAGTCGCTACGGACGGGTAAGGTGACGATCCTTACGGCGGACCACACGGGCTTGGTCTATGTGCGTGAGGCCAAGGGTGCAAAGCCGGTGCTGGTGGCGATTCGTGGGCGGATTCCGGCCCGGATGCCGGCGATTGAGGTGATTGGTGCGCCGAAGGTGCGTGGGTGGAAGCCACTCTTTGATGGCACATTTAGTGAGCTTGGCCCAAAGGGCTTGACATTGGCATTTGGGCATTTGCCAGTGGCGGTGTATGTGGGTGAGTAGGATGTGTTAGAGGTTTGGGCGTAAGGGGCTTGGCAACGCCGTTGGTTTCTGCTCGCGGGATGGATGTTCCTCACGTAAGACGCTGAGTTCGTACAACCTGATTGCGCTTGGCTGAGGATGTTTGTATACACGAGGACATCAAGAAAAGAAATCTCTGTGTAGGGGCGGGCTGCCACGCCCGCCCGGCGTTACAGGATTCTACGTTGTTTACGGATTTGTGACTTACTTCTTGAAAGTCTGATAGTAACCTACAGGGGTGAAGCGGGTTTCCATATCTACTTTGCTGTTTTCATCGATTCCCGGTTCACCAACAAATCCCATTCTGGCGCTTCCGAGGTGAAACTGTGTCCTCTTGTAAGCCGATATTGGCAGCTCCTCAACTTTGCCATCACTCCAGGCGACTAAGTAGTGTCCTTCTGGCTTCGTCGATCCGGAACCTGTTTTGTAAACGGTTGAATTAGAACGCACGTATGTGTCGGTGTACAACCAAACATCACGTTCACCCGGGCCAGGGAACACGGGTCTTGGTTTTCCATCTGGACGTGGGCTACGATAAGCCCACATATAACCGAAGCCAAAATCGGTGCTGTCGAAGGTATCGCTTTTCTTGCGATCTGGCGTGTCGAAGCAGTCGGCTGTCACTCTGGTTGATTCAGGCCATGTTTTGGTGAATTCAATGAGCCAGCGAGGGTCATCTGGAAAGCGTTGATACTTGTCAGCGTAAGCTCGAATCGCACCAACAAGCCGCCGAAAGTCATCCTTCGCATCTCCCTGAAGATTGGTGAGACCATCTGGATTTAGCTTCAATCCGGTGATTGGGATAGCTCGTCCATCCTGATACCTGTCCATCCATCGACCAGTTTTGGCTAAGTAAAGTCGAATACCAATGGTAGTCACAGCGATTGGTAGAAGTAGCAAGGCAGTGAACAGCAAACGCTTCTTGGCTTTACTCATGGTTATTCACCTTCAGAAACACATGGAGTGTTTGGATTACAACTCACACCTGTAGTCGTTAGATTGATTAACTTGTAGCAACGTAGGTTATTACCAGGGTCAAGTTTGTTAAAGACATTAATCGTAATGTCGTTGACGTAGTAATACTGAGGATTTATCGGGGATGGTAAGCAACACCTTACCTTTTTTTGTTCAAGGAAAACCCAACCTTCACCGACTGGGCAGTTACTCGAGGTTGCTGCACATTGACTAGCGGTACCGCAGGGTGTTCCAAGAACAGTTGTTGCTCGTGTCGGCAACGAAAAAGATAAGCAAGCATAAATGGTTGCAATGCCGGCGATGCTGTTTGTCAGCCAGCTTGAGGACAGAATCCTAAGCCAACATGGGGAGGGAAACTCGTTCATATTGCTTTTTATCATTTTCACCATGCAATGGGAACCACGCTTTGGGAACGATTTGGTTGCTCATGAGTTTGTACATTTTTTAGGTTTGCTTGCAGGTCTTGAGGCGATCAAGGGTGGCTAGTAGAACACGGATTTGAAGCCATATTGAGAATCTCGGGCGGACACGGCGGTCCGCCCCTACGCGGAGTTTTGTGATCCGGCCATCCACAATCAAACATTTACACGTAACAACGCGACGCCGGGTGGAATGTGGAGCGGATGTGCCGGGAGCCGGACATTTAGGCCATCGGGGGGTGCACGCCAGGGGTCATTCGGCGGTTAGCAGGGCGGGAACCGTCCACGATGGCAATATCCGCCGCCGCAATCCGAAATGATTACACCCGCAATCGGGGATGGTCGACCCACAAGATCGCATTACGCAGCAAGCCAGCCAAGCCGAACCAAGCAGTAAACGGGATTTCGCGTTACATCCGGCGACCTCGGCACGCACGCGATGCATCCACCGCGC
>CAIRTT010000259.1 GCA_903881535.1 uncultured Armatimonadota bacterium | reverse complement strand
TGTCCGTCATGAGCTGGGGGCGGTTCCTCCTGTACGCGGCAGTCATCCACAGGTACGGTTTGAGCCTAATCGGACGATGATTTCTGCATCGTTGGTTGGAACATGGGTGCCTCGCGGCTTTGCAGTGGTCCACTCTGAGGCGCCCGGAACCGGTTTATCGGAAGGCAGCCCTACGATTGGTGGAGCGCCAGAACGTCTCGCACCAAAGGCAGTTATTGATTGGTTGAATGGCCGAGCAAAAGGCTTTACGACGATTGATGGCTCGACCGAACTGAAAGCCACATGGTGTACTGGGAAAGTCGGGATGACTGGGACATCGTACAACGGGACGATTCCTGTGGCGGCTGCGACAACAGGAGTCAAGGGCCTCGAGGCGATTATCCCCGTTGCGCCAAACACAAGTTACTACCACTATTACCGCTCCAATGGGCTGGTTCGACACCCTGGCGGGTGGCTTGGCGAGGATGTCGACTCGCTATATGACTTCATCCATAGTGGCAACCCTGTGACACGGCCTATCAGCGACAAGCTGTACCGTGATGGGATATTTGCAGAGAATCAAGATCGCCTGACAGGTGATTACAACGCATTCTGGGCGGAGCGAGATCTGCTGAAGTTTACGGGTGGGATCAAGTGCGCCGTCATGATGGCACATGCATTCAACGATTGGAATGTCGTTCCAGAACATAGTGTGCGTATCAGCAATGCCATTAAGGGGAAGGTGCCACTGGTTCAATACTTCCATCAAGGTGGCCACGGGGGCGATCCGCCGCTTGAGCTAATGAACAAATGGTTTAGCCGCTTCCTCTACGGCGTTGAAAATGGCATTGAGAATGGTCCTAAATCGTATGTTGTCCGTGAGCGGCCAGCGGGTTCGCCGCGTGGTAACGGCATGGCCCCGACGGCTTACGCGGATTATCCGCATCCGGATGCAGCACAAATCGTCCTTCATCCAACCAAGGGCGGCGCGGCGCTTGGCGGGCTTTCCTTCGCACCAATCAGTGGTAAGGCCGTCGAAACGCTTATTGACGATGTCGCCATCGATGCACCAACCTTGGCGAAAGCTCCTGGATCGGCGAATCGCCTTCTCTATGCAACTCCTGAGCTGCTGGAACCCGTCCACATTTCGGGTACAGCAAGGGTCACAGTACGCTTGGCATCGAGTGCGGCCGCTGCCAACCTCTCGGTTTACTTGGTTCAGCTCCCCTTCGCGGATGGCCAAATTGGGACATCGAATCTGATCACACGTGGATGGGCGGACCCACAGAATGCTAAGTCACTGGTGAGCAGTGGTGATTATCACGCGATGGAGCGTGGTGTGCCGTTGAAGAAGGGTCAGTTTGTGAATGTCACATTTGACCTCCAACCAGATGATCAAATTATCCCAGCGGGCAAGCGTATCGCATTGATGATTCTGTCCAGTGACAAAGAATTCACGCTCTGGCCAAAACCTGGAACGCAGCTCACTGTAGACCTGACGGGGACACGGATTTCCATCCCTGTCGTTGGTGGCCGTACTGCATTCGGTAAGGCAACCGGGACAAAGTAGTCACAAGGCGACATTTCGCCGTGGAATCTCGGTACGAGGGCATAATTGCTGGCTAACCCATTGCATCCGGTGATACCGAATGGATACGATGCACCATGGTGGCTCGCAATGGTGCCCTCGCCATCGGTCTTGCACTTTCAGTAGCAGCTTTTGCTGTTCGTGTGCCGGCCGCTGGTCAGGATGAACAAACAAAGACGTCGGTTCCTGTCACGATTGAGACCTTTGAACGGTCCGTACGACCTGTGCTTGCAGAGCACTGTACGGGGTGTCATGGGGTCTACGTCCAGGAGGCCAAGCTGCGACTGGATTCGCCCGCATTTATCCGAAAAGGCGGTCCACGTGGCTCGCTGATCAATGCCAAAGATCCCGCAAAATCGATTCTACTTGAAGCAATCAAGTACGATGACCATAACCTGATGATGCCTCCAAAGGGACGTATTCCACAGGCACAGATTGCTGCGATTGAGGCTTGGATTCTCGGCGGCGCACCGATGCCAGCAGACGCTGCTGCCCCTACCCCGAAGGCCGCGCCAACAACGGATTTCTCAACCGTGATGAAGCAGCGCCGTAAGCACTGGGCGTATATCCCAGTCAAGGCGACACCCGTTCCCAAGGTCGCGAATCAAGCATGGGTTCGCAACCCTATTGATGCATTTATTGCATCTGGACTGGCCGCTCAGGGCCTGAAACCCAGCGCTCAGGCCGATAAGCGGACGCTACTGCGCCGCGTTACGTTTGACCTCACCGGATTGCCGCCGGCACCGGATGAAATCACTGCGTTTCTTGCTGACACACGCCCGGATGCATATTCCCGCGTTATTGACCGCTTGCTGGCATCCCCGACCTACGGCGAGCGCTGGGGACGGCACTGGCTTGACCTCGTACGCTACGGGGAGTCGCTTGGCCACGAGTTTGACTTTGACATGCCAAATGCGTGGAAGTACCGTGACTACGTTATCCGTGCCTTCAACGAAGATGTCCCTTACAACCGCTTCCTTACCGAGCATCTCGCAGGCGACACACTAGCCAATCCACGCTTTGACAAGGTCACCGGCTGGAATGAAAGCATCACCGCAACAGGCTTCTTCTGGCTTGGCGAGGGGAAGCACTCTCCCACCGATGTTCGTCAGGAGCAGGCCGACCGCTTAGACAATCAGATTGACGTCATCGGTAAGTCAATGCTAGGTGTTTCGATCAACTGCGTTCGTTGCCACGACCACAAATTCGATCCGATTCCAGCCCGGGACTACTACGGTTTGTACGGCATGATTAAGAGCAGCCGTTACGAGCAAGTCATTGTCAATGACCAGGCATTTGGCCCAGTTGGACACGATGCATCCGCCGTCACGGCAGCGATTGACAGTAAAGCATTGGGGTCAGACTTAGCGACAGCGATTACCAACCTGACGGATGCCCAGTTAGTTGGCGCCACAGCAGCGGCTCCAATTCCGATGACTCCCGGGACAGAATCTCTGGATGCATGGCGTGCAACAGGAATAGCATTCCCCAAAGTCGCTCAACCAGGCGATCCAATCCTGTCGACAGATCCGAACAAGCAGCTGCGCGGGTTTGTAACACGCCCGATGGTGCACAGTGGCATCACCCCACCGAAGTTTGAAGGCGTAATGCGTTCACCTAACTTCCGGCTGACCAAGCGCTACGTTCACATGCGTGTTGCCGGGCGTCGCTCCAAGGTCAACCTGATGGTGGATAACTTCATTGTTATTCGCGGGCCGATCTTTGATGTCGTTGAGCACAATCTTGACACAGACCAGTTCCAATGGCGGACGATTGATACACAGTTCTGGCCTGGTCGGGAAGCCTACTTTGATGTTCAGGACTCCCCAATGGCGACCGTTTCTCAGGGTGCGCCGCTCGACCGTGCTGTGCAGGGTTGGGCAGCTTTCGATGGCTATGTCATCAGCGACTCGCCGGCACCTCCCCAGGATGCAAAAAATCCGTTATCAGGGATGCCAGCCGCCGATGTCCGTGCTGCATTGCTATCCGTAGCAACTAAAATAGGAACAGCCGGGCCATTTGCGCAAGCAGATATGCCAGCCCTTGCAACCATCGATATCCTCGCGCGGCGTGGAGAGTTGACAGCAAACAGCCAAACGGCGACTGTGCAGCAATGGGCTGCCATTGATGCACGTACACCGACGGCTGAGCGTGCCCCAGGCATGGCGGATGGCGCGGCAGGCACCGATGAACAAGTGTTTATCAGAGGCAACCACCGTGCGCTTGGCGAGCCCGCTCCGCGTCTACAGCTTGCTGTGACGTTTACTGAAAAGTCGAAGATTGAGCCAGCAAAGGGCTCCGGTCGGGCAGAATTTGCCCGGATGATCACGAGTTCCACGCATCCACTTACGGCACGTGTCATGGTGAACCGCCTCTGGCATCACCACTTTGGCACTGGGATAGTCAAAACAGTTGATGACTTTGGCATCAATGGTGACCGGCCTACAAACCAAGCGCTGCTTGACTGGATGGCAACGAACTTCACAAATAGTGGATGGTCCGTCAAGAAGCTCCATAAGCTGATTGTGACATCAGCGACGTATCAGCAAGTTAGTGTCGCTGACCAGGCTGCCGCGACCCGTAAGGACCCTAACAACCGTCTGCTTTGGAAGTACCCTGTACGTCGTCTTGAAGCGGAAGCTATCCGGGACAACATTCTGGCTGTTTCGGGTTCGCTAAACCGCACGATGTACGGTCCATCGGTGTTTGTCAACCTCGATCCGGGCACGGATGGGCGTGGCATGCCTCCGAGTGGCCCTCTGGATGGCAACGGCCGCAGAACTATTTACATGGGTGTTCGTCGTAACTTCATGTCGACGTTCTTCCAGGCATTCGACATGCCAACACCATTTACATGTATTGGTAAGCGGACACAGACAAATGTGCCAGCACAGGCCCTCGCACTCATGAACAGCCCATTTGTCCGTGACATGGCAAACCGCTGGGCTGAATCGCTTGTAAAGGTTCCTGCTGCCGACCGCCTCGATGTCGCATACACAGCAGCCTATGGCCGGAAGCCAACGGCTAGTGAGACCAAGCTGGCGATGGAGTTCATCGGCAAGGACATTAATGACCTGAATGCGTGGAAGGACTACTGCCACGTGATGTTCAACGTCAAGGAATTCATCTTTATC
>CAIRTT010000258.1 GCA_903881535.1 uncultured Armatimonadota bacterium | reverse complement strand
GTCGGTGACGTGGTTGTGTGCGACGGCGGCAAAGCGGGCGATGGTTTCAGGCTTTCGATCGGGCAGCAAAGCGACTGAGAAGTAGTCATTGGATGAGGATGCGGAAAGGACTTTCGTCCCGGCGCCTTCCCACTTGGCGCCCGCTGGCGCGTAGAGTCCGTAGGTCCGGTCGGCGATTTGTATCGTTACGGATCCCGGATGCCCGGCGACGGGCACTGCAGTGACAGCATTTGCAAAGGTAAATGTTGGGTTTCCGCCGCGGATACGGCCATAGACAAATGGCGAGCCGTGGCCAAAGGTGAGCTTGAGGTTTGCTGTGCTGGTAGCGCTTGCATCCCCGAAACAGGCCGTCACAAACCAGTCGCTCCAGCTGTCGACGCGGGCATCCGGGAACTTGGCGTTCGCGCTGTGCCCAATCGTGATGTCATTTGGCGCGCCCATGATGGCAGTGAAGACACCCTCTTTGTTCGCCGTGTAGCCCGTGCCCGGGTAGTAAATGCGAAGTCCATCGGTGTGTGCCTGGATGCCAAGCGGATGCGGGAACATCTGGTTGGAGAACTTTTGGAAGACGAGGGAGCTCCACCAGTCATTTGTCGGGACGGGGCCTTTGACATTTGGTGTGATGAATGGCGTCTCCGCAGGCTCCTTCGCGCCGGCAGGCAGCTTTGTTGTATAGCTCCCGGCTCCGGCGGCGACAAGGTCTTGCGCGTACAGTGGAGCTGCCAGCAGACTAACTGCGGCAAGGGAAAACAGACATCGAATGGAAAATTCTGGCATTTTCATGGTGTTTGCCTATCGTACCGGAGGTGTGTGAATTGTGTTGAAAGACCAGCCCTAAATCGGCTTCGTCAACTTCACCGTCATCCCGGCAGTCGTGTTCGCCGCATTCGGATCGCCAAGCAGCACAAACATGTCGATACCCTTGTTGCGGGAGCGCTGTTCGTATGCAAAGTACAAATTCGTACCGACCTGAGACCCAATCGCCGACAGGTTGCCCGTTCCATTCTGCGAAACCAAACGCCCGGAAACCGTTCGCAAGCTGTCTAGGCGATACGTCCCGGTAATCACCGTCTGGCGGGTTGTGATCGAACCAAGCGCCTGCTGGTTGAACTGACCGCCCATCGTAAAGCCCTTCCGCACGAAAAACCCTTGCCCAATTCCAAGTGTGCGTACCGGAAAGCCACTCTGACGCCCTTGCGAAAAGCCCAGTCCACCTCCCTGGAAAAGCCGCCTGGAGTTCCAGTTCAAACCGCCACCAAGCATCCGATCCTCATAGTAAGTCCCGACCGCTTGCTGCCGCCGACCACCGGATGTACTCGCATTGCCACCAAATCCGTTTTGCAGCTGGACATCCGCAGTCACGCCAAGCGACTCGTAAAAGAAATCACCCGTCGTCAAACGATCCGCATTGTCGTACGTGGCGTTGACATCGTATGAAAACACCTTCCCATTATCGAACTGGTTGCGTAACCCAATACTCGCTCCATTCGACTTGCGATCCTGGTTCGCAAGCAGGCCCAAGGTGCTGATGAAGTCCTGGGACAGCGATGACTGTGTCACCGAATAGCGCAGCTTGCCATTGGTCGCGCTGCTGAAGTAGCCGGCAAATGCCGAGCCACCTTTGTCATCCGACCCTATCCACGACTGCGCCCGGCTAAAAATCAAATTGTTTCGGCGGTCGCGGTTCACCCAGCCATAGTTGCCATAGGCCTTTGCCGTGCGGTTAGCCACGATGCCATACAAATTATCAACCGTCGAAAACACGCCAAAGTCACTGAAGAGACCGACATTTTGCTTTACGGCCAGAACATTTGTGTCGCGATCGAACTTCCCGGAACGCATCGATGATGCCAAAAACCCCACGGATGTATTCCCTTGGCGGCCGACGACTTTTGTTCCAACATCGAAGTTGGTGATGCGCTGCGAATAGAACAGCTCCGGGTCTGGGAGGAACTCAGCCCCCTCCGAGAAGAACGGGCGCTGGTCCGGGATGTACTGCTCGTTGTACGAAAAGTTGACCTTTGCAACCTGCTGCTCGACGGTTTGAAACCCTGGGTTTACAGACAACAAACCAGTTAACGTTGGCGAAAATGGCAGCTTGACGTTGAGACCTTGCATCGCCGAAACACCATCTGTGTCTGCCGTTACAATCGTAAATGGCAGCACCACTGGCTTTGGTCGGTCATCCGGGATGGGCTGTTTCAACCGGAAGTCAGCCATAAACTGCGGCACAGAGCTTGGCGTTTGCCCTTCTGGCGGCAAGGCTGGCCAGACACCTGCATTTGGCTCCCGCGCCATCGAACGTAAAAACAACAGGCCGATTGCCTTTGTGTTTGGTTGATGTCGCATCAGCTTGAACGGGATGGACATTTCGCAAACCCACCCATCTGCGACGCGTTTACTGGATGCAAACCAGTTCCCAGACCACGTGATGTTCCCGGCTGTCCCGCTCTCAAGACGCTCGAGCTGGGTGCCAAGTGGGTTTACGGCAAATGTGGATGCCCCTCTGTGCAAATGCTGGCTATCCACGACAACCGTAACGTGATCATCCCCATCTACAGCGCCCGACCCACGCTGCGTCTCACTCGCACGGATTTTGTCGGGTTCTTTGTCGTGGCAGTAGAACGCGATGTAGAGGTTTTTGCCATCCGTGGTAACCCACGTGTCGGTCTTCTGGGAAAATGGTGCAGATCCCGTAAAGCGTACATAATCACCGCCACGGAGTGCGCCCTTCCAGGCATCATCCGAAAGGTCTCCATCGATTTTCGGTGGCGTGGTGGTCGTGGGGATGTCAAAGACCGGACGGTCTGCTGCGATGGCCGGTGACATTCCAAGGGTCATTCCCAGAAGCATCTGAAGCGCAAACGCCCTGGAGTTAGTCTGCATTACGAACCTTCT
>CAIRTT010000257.1 GCA_903881535.1 uncultured Armatimonadota bacterium | reverse complement strand
GTTTTTAAGGAATTTGTAAGCAGATGGCAAAAGTAGCAGTGCTGCCCGGAGATGGAATCGGGCCTGAAATCGTCCGTGAGGCAGTATCCATTCTGCACCTCGTCGCACCGGATATCGAGACACAGGAAGCCCTCGTTGGTGGGATTGCCTATGATGCGACCGGCCACCCCCTGCCACCGGAGACACTTGCTCTCTGCCGCGAATCTGATGCGATTCTCCTCGGAGCCGTTGGGGGACCAAAGTGGGATGTCATTCCTGACCCCGATCTTCGTCCTGAGCGCGGTGCACTCTTGCCTTTGCGAAAACATCTTGGACTCTATGCAAACCTCCGGCCCGCTATCCTGCACAAGGCCCTCGCGGATGCCAGCGCGCTAAAGCCATCACTGGTCGGGGATGGCCTTGACGTCCTCGTTGTCCGCGAGCTCACCGGTGGCGTCTACTTTGGGCAACCCAAGTCTAACGATGGCAACCGGGCCATCGACACAATGGTCTACACCAAGGAAGAAATCGTGCGTATCGCGCACGTTGGCTTCCAGGCGGCACAAAAGCGTGGAAAGCGTCTTTGCTCGGTTGATAAGCAGAATGTTTTGATGACATCTGTACTTTGGCGCGACACCGTGAATGAAGTTGCCAAGGACTACCCGGATGTCGAGCTGACCCATATGCTGGTCGACAACTGCGCGATGCAGCTAGTCCGGAATCCAAAGCAGTTTGATGTCATCGTCACCGAGAATCTCTTTGGAGATGTCCTTTCAGACGAGGCAGCGATGATCACCGGGTCGCTCGGGATGCTGCCAAGTGCGTCTCTTGGAACAGGGACATTCGGCCTCTATGAACCAATTCACGGCTCGGCTCCCGATATTGCTGGAAAGGGCATCGCAAACCCGCTGGCGACTATCCTCTCTGTTGCTCTGATGCTCCGCTACAGTTTTGGCCGTGAAGATGCCGCACAGCGCATCGAGGCCGCGGTCGGCAAGGTCCTCGAAGCCGGATTGCGAACGCCGGACATCGCCAGTAATGGGGAGGCGACAGTCGGAACAATCGAGATGGCAGCTGCTGTCCGCGCCGCACTTGTGTAGCACAAACCACAGCTAATTTTCACAGAGGGGTGGAATGCAAACCGATAGAATGCGGATTGTATGGCCACCCCTTTTGTACACCTGCATAACCACTCCGAGTTCTCTTTTCTTGATGGTGCATCCAAGATCAAGGAGATGGCAAAGATCGCCGTCGAGATGGAAATGCCTGCGATTGCGCTTACCGATCACGGAACGATGTACGGGGCATTTGAGTTTTACGAAGCGTGTAAAGCTGTCGGAGTTCAGCCGATTGTTGGATGTGAACTCTACGTAGCAACGCGTGGACGGCGCGATCGTGATCCAAAGCGCGATGGTAACCATCACCTTGTAGCCCTCGCCAAGAACGAAACTGGCTACCGAAACCTCATGAAGCTTGCGACAAAGGCAAGCCTTGAGGGGATGTACTACAAGCCACGTGTCGATAAAGAGCTGCTTGCCGAGCATGCCGAAGGCCTCGTCATCTGCTCTGCCTGTATGGGTGGCGAGCTAGCGCAATCCGTCATCCAGAAAAAGGGCCATGAAGAGACCAAGCGTGTTGCAGCCTGGTACCGCGAAGTCTTCGGGGATGACTTTTACCTCGAAATTCAAGGCCACGGCGCGCAGGGTCAGCAGGAAGTCAATGAGGAGGTCATTCGCGCAGCCCGTGCGCTGAACATTCCGTTGGTCGCGACAAATGATGCCCACTATTTACGTGCGGCAGATGCCAGCGCACACGACATTCTGCTGTGTATCCAGACATCCACAACGATCAGTGATCCAAAGCGGATGCGCTACGAACCACGTGAGTTCTACCTCAAGACCCATGACGAGATGTTTGGTGTTTTTGAACACTTGGCTCCGGATGCGGTTGAAAATACGCTTGGCGTAGCGGAAAAGTGCAAGCTGGAAATCGAAGTCGGTCGTGCACCGATGCCGGCGATTCCGCTCCCGGATGGCCACTCTGACCACTCCTATCTAACTGTTCTCTGCTGGGAAGGGTTGGAGCGACGTATCAAAAATGTCAGTGATACCCACCGCGACCGCCTAAAGTACGAGCTCGAAATTATCGAGAAAACTGGCTTTTCACGCTACTTCCTCATCGTCCGCGATATCGCGCAATACGCCCGCGGAAGCAAAATCTACTTTGGTGTCCGAGGCTCTGCGGCAGGTTCGCTCGCGTCGTTCTGTATCGGAATCACTGACCTCGACCCAATCGAATACAACCTCACCTTTGAGCGGGTCCTCAATCCTGAACGTGTGACGATGCCCGATATCGATATGGACTTTGAGGACACACGGCGCTCGGATGTCATCAAGCACGTGGCTGAGAAGTACGGCGAGGAAAACGTCGGCTTCATTTCAACGTTTGGAACGCTCGGGGCGAAGGCTGCGATTCGGGATGTTTGCCGCGCGATGGGGCTTCCACTGTCTGAGACCGACCGAATCGCCAAAATGATTCCCAAGATGCCCCTCGGCTTGTCGATTACGCAGGCGATGGACGGCTACCCCGCAAAGGACTACTCTGGTAATCCTGAAATGAAGCGGGAATACGAGACCAACCCGATGGTCCGTGAAGTCATCGATACGGCAAAGTCCATTGAGGGTCTGACCAGAAACTCATCAATTCACGCCGCAGGCATCATGATCTCCGATGTGCCACTCGTCGAATACACGCCGCTTGTCCGCACAAACGATGGCTCTGTCGCCACGCAGTATCCGCACAGCTCACTTGAGAAAATCGGACTGCTCAAAATGGACTTCCTGGGGCTAATCAACCTCACCATTTTGGCGCGTGCCGTGGACCTGATTCATGAAACCAAAGGCGATGTCATCGATGTTTGGGATATCCCTCTGGATGCATCCGAGCCGCGGGCACTCAAAGCCTACGACATGCTCAGCCGAGGCGAAACGACAGGAATCTTCCAGCTCGAATCCGATGGTATGCGCCGCTGGATTGTTGACCTAAAACCCCGGAGTGTGAAAGAACTAGCCGCGATGGTGGCGCTCTATCGCCCGGGTCCAATGGACCACATCCCACGCTACATCCGCTCAAAATTTGATCCAAATCAAATCCAGTACACACACCCGACCCTCGAGCCCATTCTTGCAGAAACGTACGGCGTCATCGTCTACCAAGATCAGGTTCTGAAGATCGTTCAAGCCGTCGCTGGATTCACACTTGGACAGGCAGACCTTCTCCGCCGCGCGATGGGTAAGAAGAAGAAGTCCGAAATGGACCAGCAGCGCGCGAACTTTATGAAGGGATCCGCTGAACGCGGTATTTCTGAGAAAGTCGCCGATCAGATCTTCTCGGAAATCGAGCCATTTGCCGGATACGCATTTAATGGTGCGCACGCAGCGTGCTACGCGATGGTCGCCTACCAGACTGCTTTTCTCAAAGCGAACTATCCTGCCGAATACCTCGCGGCTTATCTCGGAGCCTATGCGGATCGAACCGAAAAGATTGTTGGTGCAATCGATGAATGTGGACGCCTCGGGGTAACCGTTTTGCCCCCGGATATCAACACATCGAGGTCAGAATTCAGCGTCCCTGAAGATGGAAAGATTCTCTTTGGCCTGCTTGGCATCAAGAATGTTGGTAAAGCACCCGTCGATGCCATCCTAGCTGCACGGGCAAACGGGGCCGCCTTCCGGGACCTCGGCGATTTCTGTGACCGTGTCTTTGCTGAGGGCTTAACAAGTAAATCTGTCATCGAAATGCTGATAAAGGCCGGCGCACTCAGCTGCTTGCATCCAAATCGCAAGGCATTGCTTGAAGGCCTCGATGACTGTGTCGCAGCAGCTCAGCGCAATATTAGGGACCAGCAATCGGGATTGATGAGTCTCTTTGATGGCGATGACACACAGGATCCATCCCTTGCTGCGCAAAAACCACTGCCCACGGTGCCTGACTTTTCACGTGGAGAACGACTCGCTTTTGAAAAGGAACTGCTCGGACTCTATCTAACGGAGCATCCCGTGAAGCCGTTTGAACCAGAACTTCGACGAAAGCACCGTGCAGTGCGCATCGAGGCCCTGACAGATGTCGCAACGGGCGCAAATGTCGTCATCGGGGGGATGGTCACGGACATCCGGCAGCGGAACACAACCAGCGGCCAGTTAATGTTGACACTGCAACTCGAAGACACCAGTGGATCCGTTTCTGTTACTTGTTTTCCAAAGGTCACCGCGGAATACGGGCGTCTGGTGCTCGTCAACTCAATCCTTGCGATCAGCGGCCGCGTACAACGCCGCGAACGGATCTCAAGCAGCACAAATGCAGAAGATGAAGCGAACGAAACACCATCACAAGCCGAAATCATCTGTGACAGAATTGAGCGGGTTGTTGAGAATGCAATGGCATCGGATGCCCGACCACGTGTCGTACATCTGAAAGTTGATAATACGTGTAAGTCTCGCCTGCGGATGGTCCGGGATGTGCTCGCTAGTGCCGAGGGTGGATCACAGCTGTTGGTACACGTTCAACCAACCGAAGATCAACCCATGGTTTTGGTTACCACACGCTTCTTGGTGGATCCGGATGAGCAGAAGCTAGAACAGGTCCGCCGGATGCTGGGTGGGGGCTACAAGCGCTGTTGGATTGAGTGATGTCGAGGTGGGGTATCGTAATCGTCGGTAAGCGGTGGTCATACGACCGCCACGATGGGGAATGTGAACATGGATCATTTGTTAGTTACGGGTGGCGCCGGGTTTATCGGCTCTAACTACGTCCGGATGGTGCTCCGCAAGGAACTGGCCAAAAAAGTAACTGTCCTTGATGCACTGACCTATGCGGGGAACCTTGAGAACTTGAAGGAGTTCGAAGGGGATGACCGTTTGGTCTTCGTGCATGGCAAGATTCAGGACCGCGAGGCAGTGGATATCGCGGCAAAGGATGTCGATGTAATCCTCAACTTCGCTGCTGAGAGTCATAACGACCGGGCTATCTTGGACCCGGATGCTGCAGTCCAGGCTAACTTCAATGGTGTATGTGTGCTCCTCGATGCAGCACGCCGCTATGAACATCAGCGATTTTTACAGGTTTCCACGGATGAAGTCTACGGGTCGACCGATGACATGTTCCGTGAAGGGGATGCTCTGGAGCCTAACCAGCCATACTCTGCGGCGAAGGCTGGCGGAGAGCTGATGGTCCGCGCGTACCACGAAACGTTTGGTCTACAGACGTTGGTTACACGAGGTTCGAATACGTACGGTCAATTCCAATATCCTGAGAAGCTGATTCCGTTGATGGTGACAAATGCCATCGATGATATTCCACTTCCCGTCTATGGCGATGGCCAACAGGTCCGCGAGTGGATGCACGTTGATGACCATGCCCGCGGCATTGATCTGGTACTGCGTAACGGAGTTCCGGGGAAAGCATATAACCTCGGGTCAGGGTGTGAGCGTGTAAATCTGGATGTCGTCAAAGGCATTCTCGCGGCGCTTGGCAAGCCAGACACCTTGATTCGCAATGTTCAGGACCGCCCAGGGCATGATCGCCGTTACCTGATGGAATGTAAAAGTATTAGGGCGCTGGGCTTCGACCCAGATGTCAACTTTGAAGCACGCCTCGAAGAGACCGTCAAGTGGTATGTGGAGAATGAGCCTTGGTGGCGTCGTATCAAGGAAAAGAAGGTTGAGTACCAAGCCTTTATGGATCAGTGGTACGCAAATCGCCGCGGTTAAGAACTAACAAGAAAACGCCCTCAGGAACTGACCTGGGGGCGTTTTACATGTCTGGCGAAAACGCTTTAGCGCTTTCCGGTTACCCGATCAATCTGTGCTAGAGCGATGAAGTAGTCGTACTTGCTGTTGACTGCATTCGTCTCGGCCTGTGTGAGGGCTGCTTGGGCATCGTATACCGCAACCTGCGTATCAACACCTTCCCTGTACCGAACACCAGCGAGACGGAACGCTTCGCGTGCTTCGTTGAGTCCAGCGGCACTCGTGGCGATGCGTTCATGGGCATCCAAAACCGCGATATGTGCCTGAATGACCTCGGTTTCGATACCCCGAACAAACTGGTCAGCTTGAATGGCCGCACGGCGTTCATCCGCATGCGCCGAGTCGGTCGCTGCCCGCGTAACACCGCCATCTAAAATGGGTCGTTGGTAGATGAGCGTCAGGCTGCCAGTTCCTTGCTGATTTGAAACCAGTGCAGGGTTTGGGTTGTAGTTGCCATTTATCGAAACGGCAAGAGATCCATTCATGCCACCCTGTTGATATTTGGTGTTGTGATGTGCCATTTTTTTGCTCAGACCAGCGGCAATTGCTTCTGGGCGATTGGTCTGCGCAAATGCGACAAGGTCTTGTATCGATGATGTTGGAAGTGCCGGAATCGCGATGTCATCGGGTTTTGCTGGAGCAGCAAGTTTGAACTCAGTGGTCGGTTCCACACCAATCGCCAACGCAAGGGATGTTCGCTGGATTTGAGCCTGATTTCGTGCCGTCGTCAGCTGCTGTTGATCGTTGGCCACTTGGGTCTTTGCGCGGAGCACATCGTAGGCTGCGACAACTCCATTACGTAACTGTGCTTCTGCAACGGCAAGCTGTGCCTTTGAGCGATCAAGATTTGCAGTCGAAATATGAACAAGGGAGTCTGCACGCAGCGTTGCGTACCACTGATTGCGGACGCTGAGGGCAACGGTGTCCTGGGTACGGCGGATGTCTTGTTCAACAATGGAAACCTGTGCATCTCCAATGTGATCTGCCAGTCGGATGGTGCCGGCTACATCGACAACCTGCGTCAAGCTCATTTGAACCGATTGCTGATTGAGGTTGATGTTGCTGCCAAACACATTTCCACCACCGGTGTTACCAGAAGTAGTTCCACCCGTATCCCGGCCACGGGTAGGGGTTCCAAGATTTACAGGAACAGAGCCAGGCGGCTGGATTTGTAGACCGATTGGGAATGGGTTTTGGATTGTCCCTGTCGCACCACCGGCGCCGCCGCCACCAAATGCCGCTCCCAAGCCCGACAGTCGGGTATAGCTGGCGGTTGCGCGTAAGGTCGGCGACTTGGCAGGACCCAGCACTTGGGTGATGGTGTTCTTGGTTTTTCGTAATGTTTCAGCGGCTAGCCGGATGTCAGGGTGCTTTTCGAGCGCTGCTGCAACCGCCTGATCCACAGATGAAATTACATCTGCGGCGTGAATCGGGGATGCAAGCGTAACGAGGGACAAGGATGCGGCGATTAATGCGTAGGGACGGGACATAGTTACCTTCCAGCGGAACGGTGGTATCCGCTTTATCACAACGTTATTTACTGAAGACAATTCCACGAACTTTATTCCAACCATCCACGGAATCATCCGGATTGATTTGGATTACATGAACATCAGAGTCGATGGGCAAGACAATGGATTCACAGAGATCCTCTAAAAAGGGACCATGGATCACATTCGCTGAGCCAGGCCGGTGAATATTCCCAAATCTGTCATCCAACTGACCAACGCTGGACACCTTACGGTCCTTTATGATTTGCCCGACGTGGTAAACGAATGGCCCTAATATTGGAATCCGTGAAATGAGATAGTGTTGTTTGGACTTCTCCGCGGCGTACTCTGGATTGAGCAGGGTTAGCGACAGGGGGGGGCGAGCTTTGTTAGCAACTGCAATTGCAATGGATGCTGCATAGCCTGTGGCAACAAGAGCCGTAATCGATGGAAACTGAGATAGGATTTCTTGCACGTGGTCCGCATGCATTTCAATGTTGTAGTTCGTGACGGGCCTGTCACTGCGGCCATATCCGAGAAAATCGACCGCAGTCACGCCATCTGCAGATGCATCAGTCATCAGGACTTCGTAATCAGCCATACTGCAACCAGGCAGCAAATCATGCAGAAGCAGTACACTCGGCGCTTCACCAACCGCTTGTGTACACAGGTCTCCCTCGGGAGTTGCGATGTACTTGATTCTGCTACGTTTTAGACGTTGTTTTGAGAGCGGAGCTGCGAGCTCAATCAGTGCATTGGTAACGGCCATCGCCGTAATGGCTGCCACAAGATACTGAATAACTTTGTTGGACCGGCGTTTACGACGTCTGAATTGAGCGATTGACATGGATTTCCACCATCATAATACCGATAGTTTAATTCAAATATACACAAGGAACATTCTGGTGCGTTTGCACCGTCAAACCACCGACCCGTATAATCTGCGGACGCCACAATGTTATTTGCCCTTGTGATGTCCGTCCAGTGGAATAGGCCGGGAGATGCTGAGTGGATAACTCTGCATGCTCACGGCAAGCCATGAAGGAGTACTTGGCTCTATGAACTCATCGCTGAGGTTTGGAAGTAGGAATCGTGCAGGCTTTACCCTGATCGAGCTCCTTGTTGTTATTGCAATCATTGCGATTCTCGCAGCGATTCTGTTCCCAGCATTTGCGGGTGTCCGGGAATCCGCGCGTCGCAGCTCGACGATGACCAATATGTCCAAGATCGCGCAGGCAGTAGCCGCGTATGAATTGGATAACCGCGAATATCCCGAGTACTTGTTCGGTCCTGCCGTTTCCCAGGCCGATGGAACACCATTTGGTGGTGCACCGTACTACAGCATGAAAGATGCGGCTTCCATCGTAAACCGTGGAACGCCCATCGGACCACTGCCGACATCTACGGTTGCTGCCCGTATTCGCCGAATTTACTCCAAGGGACTCTTTCCCCAGTACATCCGGGATCTCGATACGTATTCATCCCCAAACAACGCTGTCGCAACGCCTGGTGGCCCCGAAGATGTCGCAGTGGTCGCCCGCTATCCTACCTACGATCCAACGAACGGTGTGATGTCGCGCGTCGTGCCTGGCACGATGGTCGCGTTGCCTTTTTACACCTACGATGCGTTTGACATCAGCCCGAAGATCACAAGTCTGATTGAAACCAAGATTTCCAAAACGGACTTCGTTGCCCGCTATAGCCGTGCTTGGTATCCAATCACGACGACTGGTGCGCCAGGAGATGGCGTTCCACCATCAGGTACAACGGATGGCGAGCGTGCTGCCAAGTACCGCAAGCAGCTCCTTTGGCGCCAGCCACCGAATGACACCGTGCTTACCTACACGACCCACCACGTTCCATATGGCAAAGTTCTTGTCGTCTGGCTCAGTGGAACCGCCAAAGTGATCGATGCCAAGCGCTTCAACGCACTTGTCGACAGCGCTGGCGACATCAAAGGGTATGAACTCGGACCTAACTAAAGGACCAATCCTGTGGAACCCAGAGCGGAGAATGCTCGTCACACAGGCACCGGAATAGGTAGGAAATGATGCAATCTGGCAGGTACAGACCCATGATGAACACGAATAAGGTACACAACGGCAAACGAGCGGCATCGCTTGTAGAAGTCATGGTTGTCCTCGTCGTTATCCTGATTGGCGTGTTTGCAATCATCCGTGTGTTTCCACTTGGCCTCGGCTACCTCGGAACTGCATCCCGGCGCACGATTGCCGTTCGCCTTGGTCAGGGAATGATGGAGCAGGTAAAGTCGGATGCCGAAAACCTACCCGATGCAGTTACTTACACGTACTGGGATAATGGGACTCCAGTAACGGTAGTTTCGGAGGATCCGGATGATCTCACCAACCGTGCTGATGGCAATCCGTACTTCTCCGATGTCAACAAGACGCGGTTTATCCAAGGTGAGGCGATCAAGGTTGGTCTGCCAACTCCCGGAAATTACGCGAGCGGCTATTTTCACAATGTAAAATTCGGGCCTATATATATGGACCCGCAATTTGGTGACCCCGCCGTGGCTCCTGCTGGCGTAAATCCATATCTGTCGGTCTATTCGGGAGCTCTTGACGCCCGAAACAGCCAGGCAGAATCGACCAATGGTCAGCGCAGCCCGCTTGCATACCGTGGTGCACTCCGCAGCGCGCGTTCCTACGTTCTGGATCCCGGCACGGATGGTGGTGGCGCGTACATGCTGGTTCTGCCATCATCTCTTGACCGCTACTTCAAGGTTGAATATCTCGTCCTCGTCGATGATGGCTCTGACGACAGCGGCTTAAGCGTTCGCCTCGAAACAGAGCAACTTCTCATACCCGCAAATGCCTTTGCTTGGGTTAAGTTGCAAAATGTTGCGCCGAATGAGTCGATATCTCCAGGCTCGGACATAGTGACCCGGACGTTCCGCCGACTGCCCGCTGGTACGACATGGTCAACCGATGACCCATATGAGTACAAGTTAGCAAGTGCAAATATCTCGGGAGCTCCCGGTTCGACATCCTATGCAAACCTGGGACAACTCGCCTTCAATCCCGCAGGTGCCAATTTTACAGAAGATGTAGCCGTTGGTCCTCGTGCCTTTGTTGCCTATGTTGATTACGCAGTGCTGGACTGGCATATTATTCGTGATGACCGTGATGTGCCTAGTTCACTCCCTGATGTTGCAGGAGCAGTGCCGGTGCGCCTTAGCCTTGCAAAGCTAAAGCGTATTGGAGACACAAATCCTGACAATACGTTCTACGATGGTCTTTTCCCACCAGCTGACACAGACCCGACAGCGAACTTCGACATTCGTGTCATCCGGTTGGATACAGGTGTCGTCCTAACGCAGGGCGAGCATGATTTGCGATCCACAACCGACGCCAATGCTGACTACTGGGTACGTGATGGCAAGGGTGGTACATGGGATGCAGGTCTTGTCTATCTGAATGTAAATCGTGTACAGCCAGGTACACCTATTCGGATTCTCTACAAAGCTGATGGTGAGTGGGCGGTCGCGCTGCAGAAGGCAGTGGCCACCTACAGGGCTTGGAATCAATCCCAGCTTGGACGTCCACCGCTGTCAGGCACCGATGGCAATGTGCAGTTTGGTGATCCTACGCGCTTTGGTATTGAAGGGACGCGCCTCTACTTTGCACGTAGCGAAGTAAACAAGGCGGTCACTGTTCGCTTGGAGCTCGTGGATGCCGCAGGGCAACACACACGTACCGCACCGCTTCAGGTTCCGATTTCCGGCACGGATGGCGACTACGCTACCGCAGACCTTTCACGGTTTATCCCGGCAGGTGTAAACGACTGGCGGGTTGTGGATGGGGCTGTCAAGGGTGTCAGTGTCAAGGTGAGGGTGATCTGGAAGGACCGAACCATTGATTCTGCTCCATGGCAGATTCAGGATATGGATTCTTACGTCACACAAGGAGTAGTGCAATGATCAATCGCAGTACATTGATGCCGGTTGAGCTGCAATCCGCACAAATCCTTGGTAAACGCCAAGCATCCGCTGCGAAGCGCTATGCACAGCTGTCCCGTGCATTCACGCTCACTGAACTGCTTGTAGTGATTGCAATCACCACAATTCTCCTTGGATTGCTGTTTGTGCCAATCATCCAAGGGTTCAACATTACGCGCCGGGCCGCTGCTGAGACAGCAGCACAGGCTGCCGTTCGTACTGGTCTCGAACGGATTTCCAGGGATTTGTCACAGGCTGTCTATGTCTTTGACAACAGTGCAACGCCAATATTGTTGCCGCTTGCACGCACATTCCCAATCGGCCCTGGCGGTGCAAACACGAATCAACCTCACATACTTTTCGCTAAAATTGACTTTGTACCGCGCGGAGGCAAAGCACCGAGTGCAAGTGTGATTGACCCAACGACGGGCGAACCGATGTCTGGTAAGACGCTGACATTGCCGCTTGCTAATGGAACCCGGGTCATTCGTTATTTCCTGGGGCTCCGGCGTAATCTCGATGCAGGAGGCGCCGTCAAGCCGTATCTGAATCAATATGAGTTCAGCTCGCGAGCGGATGGTGGTAATCCAGACAATGAGCATAACCCGCTCATCGTGTACCGTGCTGAATTTGATCCACAGGATCCGAATCTGTTTGACCTTGCGAATTATGGCAGCGTTGTCGATGGAGATGGTGGATTTAACGATCCCGCATTTTTCTACAACCGCAAGCCAGCACCAAATGGTCGGTCATATGCACAAAACTGGAGAGACATCGCTAGCCCTCTGGTGGATTCAGAAAAGGCAGATATGCTCGCGTGGCGCCGTGATGGCTCCGGTGCACTAGTCACAGAAGCTCCATTCCGAACGCTTGTTACATTCACACCAGGTACGGTTGTTGGCGATACCGCAACGCCTGGGTTTATGAATAATGCCGCCGCTGAAGCGCCAGGCGCAGTTCCGACACGTTATAGAACAAAAAGTGGCCAATGGGCACTCCCATACAGCGTAACTTTCTATCGTGCAGCTGGCGGGGCAGGACAGTCTCGACCAACGTTTGGTGAGCTTCGGATTAGGTTTGAGAATGAGCCGCAAATCGATGGGTCTACCCGGCTCCGTGTCGTACCCACTGCGGCATCTGGGAGCCTTGCCGTAACACCTGAGCAGTTTTACACGGCAGTTTCACCAACGAGCGGAAAACTCTTTGTAAAAACTCCAAACCTGTCCTTTCAGGTTGATGCACGTACTGGCGCCATCGAAACTGGTTTTCAGCCGGTCGCTGGAACTGGTGCTGGAGTGCCGATGCTAAATAGTGGCGGTGTGATTGGACCGATGACTGCGAGTGTTTATCCGCTGCGTGGTGATTTGATTCCGATGATTATGCGTATGATCTCTCGTGATCCAAATGCCGGAACAAATGGAGTTCCGACCAATCAGGGACTTACTGCGCTTGCACCGTTTGGTCTTGGAGATGTAGCACCGTACTACCCACTCTCTGGTGCGACATTACCCGTGGCTAGTGCATCCCCGATGCAAGTCTTTGGAAATGTCGTTGGTGGCGCGATTGCATCTGGTGGTGGACTGATGATCACCCCTGGTAGCGAACGCGTGCAGGCACCTGATCTGCAACAAGGTAGTTCGTCAATCGCAAACCTCGTAACTTGGTTCCGGGCCGCTGGTGCTACAACATCTATAGCAAAGAAGGCTACACAGCTGGATGATGTCCTTGATACATCTGGCAGTATCCGCAAGCGATGGACTGTAACTGGAGGACAGCGAAACTACATCCTTGATCAGGATACGCAAGTCAATCAGAGTGCGCTGGTGCTTTTCGATGAACCGAATGGACCAGGATTGCCTGCTAAATCTGTTACCGATGGGAACACAATCGCCGAAAGAGAAGTCAGACTTACCTACCTCTGGCAGAATAACTATGCCAGACGTATTGGTGGTGATCAGAATGGATGGCCAGTCGATGCATCTGATCACACACTGGTTGACCTCGCTGGCGGTGCAACAAATGGCAAACAGACGTTAGTTGTCGAACCGGATGTCGTCAAGGTGGACTACAGTACCCGGTCACAGCTGGTGATTCAGTACGGTGTCAATGTCTATGATGGTGCCAGTAAGCGCGCAACCACAATGCAGCTCTCTGACCGCGTTAAAGTCGGCAATTTAGGACGGTAGTCAAGATGCACGGAAACACGATCCCCGGGTTTAGGACAAACCGACGACATCGCGAAGGTGGACAATCGCTTACGGTTGCCATCGTTGTGATGTTCCTCCTGCTATTTATTGCTGGCCTTTTCATTGCGTTGGTCATCAACAACTTACGCAATACAAAAGACGCGGCTCAGCGCGTTAATGCGACGAAGTATGCCGAAGCTGGACTTCGCTACCTCGATGAACAACTAACCAAGTCTCCAGAGGGTGCTGACTGGCGTCCAAACCCGAACGATCCGCTTGGTGACCAAAACCCATCCGCGGATCCGACAGATGCAGTCAACGATGTCGATCCGAATGATCCTGACTACGAATGGCTTGCGGAAGTCTTTCCAGGACGAGATGGATATGCGGCAGATGGTTCCCCGCAGGATTTTGGGCCTTACACCAGAGTTGAGTTTGGTGGACCAACTCCATCACAAGGAAATCTTGGCGGTCGGGCACTTGTTCGCGTGGCATACCGTCCGGTCACAAAAAACACTTTAAATTCAACGCCAGACCAAAAGTATCTTCGTCTGGACTCGGTCGGACGTGTCGGAAGTATCGATCCAGCTGACCCTACGACGTTTGGCAATACGGAAGCAAAAGGCCTTCGGCGTGAGCTGTTGGCATATAAGGCTATTGGCCTGACGGATTACATCCGATGGTTTACAAATAAGGATAACAGGACTGTACCTGCGACGATTGGATCTGTTAATACAGTCGTTGATACCCCTGTCGATACCGCAGGTGGAACCCGTCCGGTCACAGCACCTATTGAGCGTGAGATTATCAACTACTTTGATGGTCCAATCCGCGCAAATGGCAATCTTGCGTTTTACGGTGTCAATGTGCTTACATTGGATGCACGCCGCAATGATGCCGTTGAAGTTAATGGAACCATCAGTCTTAATGGTCTTGACGATGCCGCAGCGACTGTAACTGCTACGGATGTGACACGCGTCTACTTGAACGTAGCGGCTAGTGGCGTTCCCAGCGTCCTCCCGAGCTTGTCTGCAAACTTTACAACAGTCAGCGGGCTGGTGCGCGACAACCCATCTGGTGGCGATGTAACCGAACTGACCGGCACGGATAAGAATCTCCGTACAGTGGCTCGCCTTGAAGCGCCTCGTCTCGATGAGCCCATAGGACCAAATGGTCTGACGCGCTATCGTTCGCTCACACAGTTCTCAGAGCCTATTGCTTCCAAGCACTTGACCACATCAGATGCTGCTGACCTTACGGCACTTGGAGCGGAGCTTCCTGGTCAAGTTGGTTGGGGCAGTGGTCTCTACATAAACAACCGTGAGGATGTTCAGCGGGAATCAGAAAGCCTCCTTGGTGCGTATTCCCTCCGTAGCGATTGGTTAAACCCAGGTGGTTCTGCTTACTGGCGCGGTGACTTTAAGTACGTGCCGCCAGCCGTCACGATTACATTCCACCCTCGTTATGTACAGATTGATCGTTCATCAACAAGCACTGGACGTTCACCTTTTCGGAATCCAGCAGGTCGGCGGTTGTCTGGTAGCAGCACAATCATCCGCTACTCTGGTCCGGGAGATACCGCTCCAACGGCTGGACTGCCTCAAAATGGCAACCTTGTTTACAAGTTCAAGGGTTATCCAACCGAGCAAGCAACCGTCAATGGTGTAACCGTTAACAAGGGTGAGCTTGTTATCTTTGCTGAAGGAAATGTTCGTGTAAAGGGAACCGTTGGTGGACGTGATCCAGAAACGGGTGAGCTCTACGTTCGTAACATCACATTGGTATCCAATGAGAATATCTATGTAGATGGAAACCTGTTGCGAGACAATCTGTCTGCGGCTAACCCCGGTGACTTTGCAGTCCAGGGACAGTCATCGATAGCACTTCTGGCGCGAAATTACGTGGCTGTAAACTCGACACAGTTTATGACACCGGATGAAGGCCTTGTGAAAGCTGAAGAGGTTGGCTCTGATGCAAAGGCACTCTTCCTATCGGCAAATGCTGCCAATCGTAGCCACTCGGTAAGAATCAATGCTGGGCCGATCGACGATAAGGGAACCTCTCCTTGGGGTGGAACAACGCCGTTTTATACACCTCGGCTGTTCATGCGCCACTCAGCAGAAACAAATGCTGGCACGGCTGTCTCCTTCTCATTGAACGACACTAATGGTGTTCCCAATCCATTGGTTTTGAATGTTCCCGGGCGCGTGATCGGTGCGGGTAACGCTTCTCTATTACTGGGTGGGCCAACGCAGAATGCCGGTGCATACATCGATGATGTTATCCAGCTGGATACCAACCAGATGTTCCCAACGCATACCAGCCCGGTCACGGTGGGAAGTGCCGTTGGAATAGACAATGTTCTGAGGGTCTACTTTGACATCAGTGCAGGTATCAGCAATCAATCCGATTACCGTGTAACGCGTATCGGTGTCGCACCGCTAGATGTTCGGATCGAAGCGCTGATGTATGCGCAGGATCGATCGTTCTTCATCATTCCTGGTCCGTGGTTCAACCCGGATCCGAATGACACGTATGAGCGATATGCAGTGAGTGATCCGAATCGTGGCGGGGCGCCGCGCTTATCGCGCAGCGGAGATGCGCCGCGAACTACCAGGATTAATCCAAGGTATCCGTTTTACGGCCAACCGATGGATATCCGGCTGACATTCTTTGGAGCGATCTCTGAGAATATGCCTGCCGAAATCGGTGACCAGGCTGCGTGGCTTGAAAAGTGGGGATGGATTCCGCATTACTACGGTTCCACTGGACTTCCAGTGGCGCCGGGTTACAGTAGCTCTGGTGTGGTTGAACAAACCATACATGGACAAAACTCTCCCCAAGCTAGCTTGAGGGGTCCGCAAGGTTCCGGAGCCGGGATCGTTTACGAATATGATCCACGATGGGAAGCACCTGGGAGCATTCGGCAGGATGCCTATAAGCGGCAGCTCCCACTCGCACCACGGCTCCCAACGGCTCCAGGATTACTCTACGTTGGCGAAGATCCGCAGAATCGGTGATGGATACAGGATTAGGAACGATAACCATGCAATGGCTTGATCGGAAATTCACACAAGTAAAGGCTGGCTGGATAGCAACTTGCAGCAAAGGGCTAATTGCGCTTGCTACATTGTCCTGTCTTGGCACGGCATCCAGCGCTGATATCACGACCTATTCCACAAACAAGCGTGTGTTCAAGGTTGGGGTACTCCTCGTAGATTCAACGGGATTCAACTTCGGTACGAATCCACCAGCTCCACTACCTGGTGGACCTGAGAATCCAGATCCTCACGTCTTTTACGTCGCAGACTCAAGACAAGACCTTAAGCCGGCAAACTGGGAACTGATTAACCCTTTGGCGCCGAAGACAGTTACGTCAGATATCTATGCCCGTTGGAGCCAGCCAGGCACAGGACGTGATCAGGCGAATCCGTATAAGGTTGGCCAACAAGTCACCAAGGACATGGCTTGCTACTGGGAAGTCAAGCTTTCGTCCGCATCTGTTGCTGACCTTGCTCAGTTTGATTTGCTGTTTGTCACAAATCACCGGACAGTTTTTCTAACGCCTGAAGATCGCGAGAAGCTACGTAAGGTAGTGGATGCCGGTGCCGTTTTATGGATGGAAGACTGTTCACGAATGCGGCTTCACCCACGTGCGCCGTTCTTCCTTGAGGATGTCCAGTTTACGAGTGGCGGTGGACAGGGCAAACCCGTCGTGTACATGCCAGGACACCCGCTCCTGAATCAACCGTACGCGCTCAGCGCACGTGACATCAGTAGACTAGGTGATGCCAACTATGGCGGGGGACGTGCTATTGCATCCCATCGTCCTGGTGCACTCCTCGCTACCGATGCACCTTTGCTTGAACGTCCTAACCCGCAGGTTTTGCATAATGTTGTTGGAAATTCTGCAGTAACGTCTGCTTCGGGTGAATTTCTTCCCTACATTGCAGCTGGTTCCTACGGCAGTGGTGGAGT
>CAIRTT010000256.1 GCA_903881535.1 uncultured Armatimonadota bacterium | reverse complement strand
TTGAGTCTCAAATGTCTGATCTCTGGCTGAACCGACAATCTTTGACCAAACCCTGGTCTGGTGTCGTCTTGTCTGAGCATTCCTAGCTTAGGTTGGGCTGTGCCGGCTTTTGTCAGTAGTTTTTAGTAGGTGCTGAATTAAGACTTAATTCATACTGTGATCAGTTGGGTAGTGATGCGTATGTTGCTTTTCAGAATTCCTGAATTTATTGGAGTAACTATCCATGAGTAATGTGGTGCTCCACATCTCACGATCAAAAGCAGATGCGCAGAGCATCACCCCCGAGTGTCATGTTTTGACTTATGCCGAGGCTGGATTTTCCCCACTGGATACTCACGCTAGGCGTCTGGGTATCAGTTCCAGTTTGGTTCAAACATTCGCTAAGTCTGTTAATGAACGCTCGGAAGTTGGGTCTATGTATCCGGTAGCTCCTATCAGCGCAGTACCCAGGTACTTAGTTCGGGAAAGTTCAGATGGTTATGCGTTAGCGGTCAGCATTGGGGAATTCCTGAAAGCTAACCGAGATGTCATTAAGGCGCGTCGCTTGATTTTTGATTTTCGTATGCCTTCCGTTCCGAACTTCGCGATCCAGGCATTGAAGATGGCCATCGATATCGACCATGATTCTGGTTTGGATGAAGTGTTAGTGCCGGACTGGTAAGTCGAACGGTTGGTTGCCCCAAAATTGCACTTCTGCCTAGGGCACCATCTGATTCACCATGGTCTCATCTGCATGATCCACGATCCTTGCCAGGGTAAATTCTTTGTTGGGATCTAATAATTTATTTGTAGATTTATTCGGGCTGGATCCCAGCTGTCTTCACGATTTTCGTTAATTTGACAAGCTCATCCTTGATGAAGGCGCTGAATTGCGCGGGTGTTGATCCGCCAGCCTCGAAGCCAAGTGTTCCAAGTCTCTCTGATGCCATCGAGGATCTGACCGCCCGTGTGGCCTGTGAAGCTAATTTGCTAGCGATTTCCTCAGGTAGCTTCGCTGGAGCCCATAGGCCGTACCACGAAACCAAATCGAACCCCGGTAGCCCAGCTTCTGCAATTGTTGGAGTATCCGGCAGGGAACTGGATCTTTTGGCGCTTGAAACCCCCAAAGCCCTGAGCTTTCCTGCCCGAATGTGGGGGACCAATGTTGGCATTGCATCTGCACCGGCACTGACATGCCCAGCAAGTAGGTCAGTGACCATTGGCGCTGTACCTTTATAGGTGATTATTTGGTAGTCAAGTTTCGCCTCAGTGCGCATTGCCTCCAGCATAAGATGGCCCGGGGAGCCAATCGGCGGGCCACCAAAACTCAATTTATTTGGGTTGTTACGAAGGTAATTCATCAACTCCCCCAGATTGTTGACTGGAAGAGCGTTGTTGACCACCATGACGTTAGCCACGATGCCTAGAAAACTGATCGGTGTGAAGTCCCGCTGGGGATCATAGGGAACATTTTTTACAAATAACGGGGTGCTAACTAGCGTTGTTGCCTGAACTAATAGTACGTATCCATCGGGATTTGCTTTGGCGACAAACTCTCCACCGATGATGCCGCTGGCACCGGCACGATTTTCGACAACAAATGGCTGCCCGATATTCTCGGTGAATTGCTGTGCGACGACTCTGGCTAACGCATCAACGGCTCCCCCTGGGGGAAACGGCACTACGATCCGGACTGGTCTTGATGGCCAAGTTTGCGCCACGGCATCCGAGCTTATGAAAAAAAATTGGATTCCGCACCACGCTGAGAGCGAAACAGCGACATTAAGCGCCAGACCTACGAAGAAGTTTCGCACGGTGATCCCTTTGAGAATGTTGTCTACGCAGTTTTTTGGCGCAGATTAAAGCAGAAGGGAAATGTAGTTCGCCAGATGTTGGATGGATACTTACTTAGTTGTTCCAGAATTCGCTTTTTTGGCGTCCTTGTCCTTGTCGCTCTTTGCGGGTTGCTCGACACTCTCCGTGTCCAACACCCAGCGGCATTTCTCAACCGTTCCGGTCTTGGTGGTGACTTCTTCGCATATCTTTTTGATGCGATACGCCTGAGCCGGTTGCGCGGCGATCAGACCTAAGCCCAAGACAACAACGGCATAGCAAGCAGCTGCAATAGCTTTGCGATAGAACATTGCTGAGCTCCTCCTCCTACGGTGGAATCCCATAACGTCAAGGCAGACTCTAGTCCTAATTTGTGAGCCCCTGTGTATGGACTCGGTACCTGCAAGGACCGACGGGCTTTTGTGCAGCAACTACGGGGCTGTAGTTAGCTAATCCTGCCCCTCTTGGTGAATGAAATTGCTGTGTTATTGCTGCATCGCACATATAGGAAGAATTTCCTATTTTGGTAATTTCTCATTGCAGATCTGGTGTCGGGGTTGAGGATCCACATCAACTATTTTGCAGTGCAACATGGGTGTAACACTGCTCGTGCAATATGGTGTTGGGCAAAAGTGCCCAATTAACCAACTAGCCGGAGCAGACCCCCATGAAAACCGCCATAGAGACAATCCCGAGCCCCAGCATGGTCCAGATGATTCAACGCGTGAACATGTGCGCTGCAGACCGTGTGAGCGCTGAACGGGCCGCGTTGTGTGCAGAGAACGTGCTGGATTACGCCCAGGCCTTGATCCGCTTTTCCAGTGAGGCAGTGGGGATTCTCAGCGCGATGTCGTTACGACAGCTGGTTAAACGCGTCGGCGTGGCCTGATCCATTCATAAAAATTTTTCATAAAAAATTCATTGGTGTTCGCTTGGCCGAGTCAGTAGATTTCGCGTCCTCAAGGATTTGAGGGTGCCAGCGGCAGCGCAGCTTTTTGGTGCGTCTGGATGCTGCATGCACTACGACTTACCTTCGCTTTAAGCCTCGGAAGTAGATCTTTGCTTCTGCACTCGAGGGCATGGGCTTGGGTACAGTTTTTGCTGTGGCAACAGCAAATAAGTTGAAATTCTGGCATCCACAGCAACCGAACAATTCACAGACACCATTAGTATGAATTACGGAATTCAGTACACGAGCTCAACCATCGCGTATTGCGGCCTTCTGTGCCGCCGTGCGGTTTTGGGCGCCGTTATCGGTGGCTGCACATTGGGTGGTCTGAATGTGGTGGACATGGTTTTTCGGAACTGGTCAGTAACCCGCGCTTCCTGGACCGACATTGCGCCGCGTTTGAGTCCTATCAGTGCTGCCCACGCCTACAAGGTTAGGCGCGAATGCGAGACTGTCCAAAAGACCTTTGGTCCTTACGATTATTGCCGCACCGTGTTTGTTGTTCCTGCAGTTGGTGATAAGAGCTGGGCTGAGCAGATTCTGGAGCGCAGGGAAGAGGAAAAGCGCCTGACCACGGACTGCATTAAATCTAAGATGGAACAGGAAGCCATGTCCCCAGAGAAGCGTTCACCACCGACGCCAACCTGTGAATCGGTGCTTCGCCGGGCGAACGGCAAGACCTGGACTGCATTCTGAGCAGGCTTGAACTTGACTCGAACCGCGGTCAGCAGTGAATCTGATTGAGCTCTTTTGCGTCAGCCCTAGGCCGAGTCACTAGCATCGAAATCTGAACTCCCGGCATCCGCGAAGTAGTTCGTATCATTGGTTAACTCAACAGGCTCTTCATTGTTCGCTGCCATTTTGTTGGATTCTGCTGGTTGTGGATTTGCGGCAGTATTTGATGACGGGTTGTGATGCCCCATCAGGCCCTGGATTCCTTGAAACAAGAAAGAACCTGCAACAACGCCGGCTGCGGTGGTTGCTACGGTCCCCAGCATGCCTGAGCCCCAAGAACTTGCTGGCGTTGCGGCAGATGGT
>CAIRTT010000255.1 GCA_903881535.1 uncultured Armatimonadota bacterium | reverse complement strand
TCCCTTTGTTGATAGCAACGTCCGGCGTGCGCTGCAAGAGAGCCGCGTGGATGGCGGCTATGCAGGCGGATGGATCGTCGTGAATCGCTCTTGGGCGGCGGGGCCGGCGCTGACACACGTGGGCTCGAACACTTTTTGGATGTCCGTGATGTGGGTTGCGCCCAATACTGGGCGGGCATTTGCCGCTGTAGCCAATTCCGCAGGTGATGCCGTCGCTCAGGGCCTTGACCGGGTTATTGCAACAATGATTCGTAATTCCGGGTCAGCGAGGGGTTAGTCTGGATAAGGAAGGCTGAAGACGGTGCCGGCCCAGCGCCCACCCATATCGACCTGACCAACACCAATTTTTTGCTCAACCAGATTCAGTGTGACACGGTCGACATTTTTGTAGATTTCATGTGTCAGTTGACCGGAAGGCTTAATGGTGGAGAAAACGATTCCTTGGGATGCATTTGTACCGATATCCCGAGCCGTATTGGTTACCAGCTGCAACGTTCCATTTTTAGGATTCGATACAAAGCGACGGACATGTGTCAGAAACTGGCCATCTGGGAGAGTGACTTTTTCTGAGCTCTTGATGGCACCTGTCACGGAATCTAAGATGTTAAGTGAGATTGGTTGGCGTGAATCAATCGTTGATTCATGTACGGCTAACTGAAGCTCCCCCTTCTTGGAGAGGTCATTGAGCGTGACATAAGGATTGGGGATGTCACTTATCAGCGAGATTTGTCGTCCAACGGCTCCCGTATGCACATTAATGGTCGCAAGGGATGGGACAAGCTTTGGGACATCATTGGGTGACTTTGACGATGTCATCAAGCCCGCGACGTAATGATACTCAGCTTCCGTCGAGAGACTTTCACTTGTAATGAAGTCATCTGCTTTGGCCGGGCCATCGATTTTTGATGTCCAGAGAATTCGTCCATCATTTGTAAAGGATGCCATAAACCAGTCGTTGGCTGCGGATGTAGCGGATGACTTTGCATTTGCGATGACGCAGTACTCATCCTGTGTGTGGCGGCTGAATGCGATGACTTTCGCTTGAACACCACTGATGACAATGTCATTGATAATGCGTCCTGTGCTGTCAAAGTGCGTCGCGAAAATCTGTTCCTTGCCATTGTCAGCGGTAGATGTGCAGTACCAGGCACCCCCACGCTCATCGGCGACGACGCGGCGTTTTACCTCCGAGCCGTGAATGATTTTTCTACGCGTTGTGGCCTGAAAACGTAGCTTTCCTTTCACATCATAGGAGACAACTGAGCCGTACCAGCCTTCGGCACTTTTGGTCTTGGTAATCGAGTAGGTCTCACCAGCTGCGAAAACGTTTTTGGCCGCATCGAATCGAATGGACTCAAGGCGGTCCGCATCGTGGCAGGCACTGCTGACACGGCGTGTCCAAAGCGGTTTAAGGTCAGTCCCAAGGAGGGTGACTAAGCCGTCTACATCTTCTGTTTTAGTTTTGACGATGCCCGCTACTGCCACAAGGCCATCGGGGCTGCGGCTCACTCCGATGAACTCGGAGTCATCCAGCTCGCCAGGGCCAGGGGTGTGTTGATAGCCGATGATTTCGCTGATAGGTGGTGTTTTGACCAGGGTTCTTGGGGCGGAGACCAGCGCGACTTTACTTGGAAAGAAAAATGACACAAGAACGGCAAAGGTTGCTGCCACGATTGCAACCCGCACTTTCCAGTTGGCAGTCTTGTACAACTCCACGAGCGCCCTTCGCGGCTGCTCTGGACGATCCGCTGTTGTCGTCGTCTGTTTCTGGGGCTGAAGTTGAATAGGAGCCTCAAGTAAGCGTGCATTCAGGGCTTTCGCTACTTCGTTATCCGGATGTAAATCAAGAACAGCATCCAGAATCTTTCTGGCTTCAGGGAGACGCCCGGCATCGATATAGAGCTTTGTCAGCTCGATACGCATTGTTGTGAGGCGGGAATCCTTGCGCTTCCGCTCCGTATCGAACAAGGATTGCGCATCCGGAGCGATCTGCCCACGCCCGAGAAGCTCAAGCTGTTCGGTTAGGCTTTGAAGACGCTCCTCAAGAGGCAGCGTGGATGCGTATGCATCATACAATCGGCGGCTCTCAATGCAGTCTATGAAGATGCCTTCAACCTTGAGTGCGAGATGCCCCTTATCAACCACCAGCATCTCTTCGTGACCGAGCTGAGATGTGAACTCGCGAAGGACGCCAACTTCCTGACGGACGCGGACTTTGCGGCTTTCATCTGAGCTGTCCGGCCAAATCGTTCTGGACATTGATTCACGCTGAACAGGTTCCGGATACGCAAGAATCAACGCAATGAATATATGTCGTGCTTTGGTCGATGCAAGCTCTACTCGATTTCCATTGGAATCCAGAGCTTGGAATGGTCCATATATGCTTATTGACGGATTTTGCATCTACAGGGGGGGATTCCAGCACACCTAATTGAGACCCATTCTACATTAGGTATTCACATCGCTGAAGGATAAATCAATGCTTTATATAAGCAATTCATAAGCATTTTCGTAACCATTTGCATGCATACTGCACCCCGCCCATATAAGGCAAGGCGAATGTGCGTTACATAGGATGCATTCAAAAAGCTTGGTGGCATCGCAGTGTACGCCGAATGCCACGTTAGCCTTTGGAAGCTGATATTAACGAAAGTCATCGCGAACACACACTCTGCGAATGACGGTGTGCGTTTGACGAATGGATGGCTTGTGTAACCGGGTTTAGGTAATCGCCGGCCAAAAATGTTGATACATCTCCACACGGAATGCTTGTCTCGGATCTACGAATGCTGGGCTAGGACAGCACCAATAGCGCCTCAGTTTTCCTATCGGAAGGTGAAGAGACTACATCAACAACAGTAAGAGGAACATGTCCTCTGCGAATGAGGTCTTGATTTTGTCAGAGGGTTGACGGTTGTAAACGGGCATCCTGAGCTCCTTTGGCTTGTCGTACGTTGCCATCAGCACAAGCCCTGGCCCACGCATCTCCAGAGGCTTGAGCGGGACAATCTCACTACACTCTGATGCGTATGCCAGACAGACGACAACACTCTCCGGCATTGGAACCGGGTAGGTCTCGGAGATCGGGGAACGACTCTCGCGGTGCAGGTTGTCAGTTACACCATGCTGGCTGCTCTGCAAAGGCATCGCAGAACCCGCATGTGGGACGAAGTGTAGCGGACGGGAATTTGCAATCATTACGAATGCAAGTCTAGGGTGAATGACCGTAAACTCGCAGGAAACGTAAGTGTAAATTAAGTGTAAATTAGCCTGTAATAATCCTGTAACGTAGCATTTACGGGCAATTTCACCCGCAATTGTTACGTAGTGACTATGTGTAATATTGCCAAGATGTTACGTGTCGTGACGCTCCATCACACGTTCTGGATAGGCCAGATTTTCAAAGCCAAACTTGCGGTAAAGGTCTTGGGCATCCATCGTGAAGAGTACCCAGCGGCGAAGCTTGGGCATATGAGGCAAATCAAGCGTCTGGTCGACCATCCATGTTCCAACCTTATTACCACGCTCCGCTGGATCGACGTAGACATCACATAGGTACGCAAACGTGGCATAGTCGGTGATAATCCGGCTGATACCCACCTGACGATTGCCTTTGTAGAGCCCACACACAAGCGAATGCTCAAAGCTGGTTCGGATCATGTCTGCAGTTCGGTGATTGCCCCAATACGTTGCCAGCAACGCTTCGACTGCCCAGTCAATGTCTAACCGTGATGGTTCTGTGCTGAATGTGTATTCGCCAAATGTCGCCTCGTGCAGCGGTAGTACAGTCTGCATTGCTCTATCTTTCACCTGTTAAGTCAAACATCGGCTTCCGTTCGCGTAAACGCACTTCGAGGCTACAGAGACTGTCCTGTAGCTCCTGCTGGCTGCGTTCTGGGCATCCAAAAACGTCATCCAGAAACGAATTCTGCGCCGGCGTTAGCATTTCTGTTCGATATTCATCCGAGAAACGCGCTCGATAATCGCTGCGCTGTCGGCATCACCGGCATCGGAGAACAGGGAAATATCCCAAACATCTGCGGTCACGCGCTGGTGCGGTAGCCGTGCTGTCTTTTCCAGGCCATGGCGCAGGCCAGCTTCAAGACTTGCAAGGCTTGGTGGAGCCCAGTCGCCCGCTGCGCGAAGGACATCCATTGCGCCATTCCCACCGCGAACGGGAATCAAAGCCGTAAACGTGGCTCCGTTGTCGATTGCGACATCGATGGTCCGCTTTGCCCACTCCAGACCTTCCTCTTCGGTGAGAAACGGAGGTCGCAGCAACACAAATGCCCGTAAGGCCATTCCGCGCACGCATAGCCACTCCGCTGCCGCTACAAAATCCGCCGTCGTCACACGCTTGTTCAGCCGTTTCAGCAGCTCTTCGTGCACCGTCTCAAGCCCAATCGCAACCTCAAGCACAACATTTGGGTTGTAACGCCGCAGCAACGCCAAAAAATGCTCCGCGCGCTCACCAAGGAATGCGCAGTGGCTCTCAACAATCACACGCTCAGAGCCTGCCAAAAGCCGGGCAACCGGCTCATACGCGCTCACCGGAACCGCCACCGGGTCAAACCACGACCCACTGTTATAGAGCTTGACCGCACGGCCCGGCCCCGTTACCGCAAGACCTGCTTCCACCTGCGCCACGATGTCCTCGGCACTCACCGCATCAACCGTTGTGTTCTTCCAGAGATCGCACATCAGGCAGCGAAACGGACACTCTTTGTTCACCAGAAACAGCGTAGCGACATCCCAAACCTGGCCATCCGGACCAACCTCCTGCTCCAGCATCGCATGGTAGGGCTTACGAACATCGTGGACATTCCGCTCCGGACGCCGCCCGGTGATCCAGGCACTCTGCTCATGAGGCTTGGCCGGATATGCGGCCTTTGACATCGGAAGCGGATGCACTAGCGGCCCTTTAATGGCGCGGTAAACCACGGAGTGATGACGCTTTCGGCGACTTTATGCCCCTCAAAACTCGGATGATTCCCCTGGCTGTGCAGGACCGGTTCGCCAACTTTGATGATTGCAGCCGACCATGCAGAAAACACATCCGCGAGGCCAACCTCATGCTCAGCAGCCAAGCGCTTAATCTGCTCTGTATGCTGCACCAGGGCATCGTTTGGGTCATTCCGCCGCGTCGATGTGTCACCCGTCGGCGTACACAGAATCACCTTAATGTTCTTTTGGCGGCAGGCGGTGATCATCGATGTCCATGCGGCACGTGCCGCATCGAGCCCCACGCCCCGGTCATTGAGCGCATAGTCGATAACGACGACATCCGGGCGGAGCGAAAGAACATCCCGCTCAAAGCGCTTCGCACCACTAAGTGAGTTCTCCCCGCCGACTGCTGTTACGGTTGCATTGACCACCGCATGCGGGTACGTAGCCTTGATACCAACATGCACCAAGTGCGGATAGGCATGAAAGGTGTCGACCACCGGCGTACGGAAGTAGCCGGCGGGCACGCTGTGGCCGTGGAAAACCACGTGGGCCATGCGGTTTGTGGGCCACTCCTTCCGAAGATCATCGGTGAGTGGCCCAAGGTAGGTTTTGATATTCGCGACGGACATGGCTTATTGGAGCAGAGGCTCAGGCAGACCAGGGACATGGTTACCGGAGACGTGCTCGGCTTCTTCCCACGCGGTCCGCAGGCGGTCTTCCCATTGACGCAGGAATGTCCGTCGGCACCACGCCTTGCCAACGCGCCAGCCCTTATAGACCGAATTATTTTCGGTGTCACCGCCGAGCGCGGCACTGGTTGCGGCTGCCTGCGCGATGCCATCCTGGAAGCGGCGCTTCGGCTGCACCGGCATGTCGGCACCGGTGACCTGGCGGACACCGCTTGCGACCAGCTCACCCTTGAGGGAATACAGTCGCTCGAGGGAGCCATCAAGGATTGTGTTGAATGGAATCGTAACAGCCGCGGACATCGCCCGGCGGTCCGTAAATGGCGAGAAGCAGCTAAAGCCAAAGCGCTCTGCCGGCGCCCAGGAGCGTACATAGGCACGGGAAAGGCCACCGGAGTAGGTCATGCTGTGCTTGATGGCATCGATGCCCCAGCCTTCCTGATACAGCAATGGGTTCCGCAAAATGCTCGACAATGTCAGGTCGGAGTCTTCAAGTGGGTAGCTCTTGAGGTTCTCATCACCGCCATCGCCATCCAGCATCCATTTCAGCTCCGGATGCTTCGCACGGATTCCGCGCATCAGACAGATGCCCGCCGCCGCACATTCGACATCGAGAGGGTGGTAGTCCTCAATCGTCCGTATTGCCTCGATCAGATCGTATTCCTTAGGGTCCGCGGTGATGCGCTCCCAGGTGGATGCGATTTCGAGGTCATTTACCATCCGTTCGGCTTGTGCAGCATCCGCGCCGCCGCCGAGGTCGAGTGTGAATGGGCGAATCTGGTCGGCACTTCGTCCGAGGTCGGTCATTGCCTTGCGGGCAAGGAGAAGCACAGCGGTTGAGTCAATGCCACCGCTGAAGGCCAGGCCGACCGGGTCGCTGGTCGGGATCCCGGCGAGCCAGCCCTTTAGCGCGGTGTAAGCGCCATCGACATAGGCCTTCCCAAGGAGGTTGACATCTGTGGGGCCGTTGCCTGCATCCGGGGTCCAAAACCGGTGACAGCGTGGCGCCGGATCCGGGCAGCCAATTTGATCGAGCTCGATCAGGTAGTGAGCGGGGACCATCCGGGTGTACATCGGGTCAAACTGCCACCCGATATTCTGGCTAACACACCAGTCGTAAATCGTGTCCATCCGCTCCCCGACAACGAGGAATGGGCCATGGAACATTTTCGCCACAAAGTAGCGCAGAGGCTGACCGACGGTGCGGGCCATGCGAACGGTTTGCCCATCGCGGCTTGTGCCGGCAAAGTGCCCCGGAATCGCGCCGAGTGCGTCTACATCTCCAGCGTGGATGGCATCCCGGACGGTGTCATGGCTGACAGAGAAGTCACCGCTGGTTTTAATCCCGGTGAGGTCAACAAGGCGTTCTATTCCGTGCAACATTGGCGAAAGCTCCTAACCGCTATTAAACCCGATACTTTGTGTTGGGTTCTAACTGCTCTCATTGAATCCCAGCAAGATTAGACATTGGAGTAGTACAAAATTTGTATCGAGCGTGTTCAATCGTTACTTTGCCACTTTTTGTCATTACTGTCGGTTTCGCGATTGTTCCTGACGCTTCTGTTCCACAGTTCCAGTGCATCATTTTTGCCCTGTTCTATAGCCGCATCTCCAGACTGTAGGCCTTCCTGTGACTTTCGTTGGTTCTGCTGCTCGAATTGCTCGTTTGTCATTCGTGGAACATCAGATTGCTGCGATGATGGATTTTGTTGACCTCGATCACCGTTAGGTTCAGATGCTGGTATTGTAGGCGGTTGTTTTGTTACTTCACTTGTAATCTGAGTACGTAGCTCAATGAGTTTTGGTTCGTTAGGACGAACAACTAACCCTTCGTCACACCAGCGTAACGCGTCTGGATAGTTCTTTACTGTTCTTGCTTGCTCAGCAAGTCCGATGTAACAGTAAACCGCCATAACTTCTGCATTCTGCTTGGTTTTTGCGCGCGTTCCCGGTGCAAGGCGCACCTGCTGAAAGAGCGGAAGCGCGCCGGCAAAGTCCTTGGCGTTATAGCGAGTGCTTGCTTGGTTATAGGTGTCATCCGATG